>CAIJNJ010000059.1 GCA_903821975.1 uncultured Bacteroidota bacterium | reverse complement strand
CTTTAGTCAACCCTGCTTCCATTGCCGGGGTAACTCTTAACGTTTTGTGGATTTTGGCGAAGTTGTAATAAACGAAGTGTAAGGCAATTGCATGGCAATGATTTTCCATCTTCTTTGAGAATGCATTCGTTTTCCGAGTAAACCTGCGCATGTGCATGCGCATTGTCAAGTTCTGACGTTCTACATAACTGGTTGAGATATATTTCTTATCAGGATTACCTGCTATAATTATTCTTTTAGCACCAATGTACTTCATTCTTTTATCCAATTTCCCGTCTTTATCAGTAGAGTTATTGCTGTATTGTTTAACTAACTGAGCAAAATCCACCTTTCCTCCAAAACTATCTGCTACAGCTTCCTGATAGGCAATAAAGCCATCAGTGGTAAGTTGTACTCGCGTCCGTAATCGGCACCATAAATCGTTCATAAAGAAGTTAGCCGACTGTTGATCACGCTCACCCGCAAACCACGATATTACAAGCTTAGAATCAGCATCAATGCCTACCCAGGTCCATACATTACCTACGCCATACTTATCTGTGGTTGTGTTCTTTTCCTTTGAATAGACAAATGACCATATCTCATCGCATTCTACACGCTTACTGCGTATACCTACAACAGTTTTGCTGTGGAACTTCAAACAGGCCGTTCCAACGTCCACCAATAGCTTAGTTACCGTGTTTATTGACACATCTGCTATTCGGGAACAGGAGCGCAGACTATTCCCCTCTACAAGCAATTGTACAATCTGAGCTCTCTTTTCAAGGCATAATTTATTCATAACTCCAAGGTTTTATATTTGCTTTTACAAATTGTTTATTATCTTTGAAGTTGAAAAAGCGGTCCCGCTCGGAATCGAACCGAGATCTGCAACTTAGTAGGGCGCGGCTCTCTCCATTTGAGCTACGGAACCTTTTCAACTACATAAAAAGCACCTTTCTGTTTGGCGACGTGAGGTGTTTTTTATTTATGCTAATTAATATCTTCCTTCCATTTTATCTTGAAAAATAAATTTCTTATTGCACAAAATTAGTTTTTGTAACACATACAAAATGAATTTTCACGACATATTTATTTATGCTATCGCATGCGGATGATTGTTTTGGCAGGCGGAAATTAGTGGCAGATAACATAATTTTGTGTACAACACAAATAATCATTGGCCTATGAATAAATAAAAAAATTGTATCAAAAATATCGTTGAACTGCTTCTCCGAATTACCACAAATAAAGCAAGCAGCCTTGACACACGAAATGATGTATGATACGCCGTATGGCGTAGTCGTGTCTTTTGTGTCAAGGGGCTGTGGTAAGCCTGGAGAAGCAAGGGAATTTCGGCTACGCTATTTTTTATTCTCCTAATTACCACACAAAATGAAAGTAAAAGTATTGCCAACTGAAAAGTATGATAACACTGCACCAAGAGAAATATTTGCAGCTGTAGTCGGGAGCATATCACTTGTGATATTTGTACTAAATAAAGAAATTGGTTTTATACCTCATCCAATATTTGATTATGTAAATGTAGCTTTCCGAATTGTCTCTGCGGTTTGGGTATACCATATTATGGATAAATTAAACAGAGATACTATTTGGAGTGCCATTGCAGCCTTCATTTTTCCTCTACTGGTGCTAATCATAGCGGGAGTAGTAAAGAAGAAAAACATTAGGTTCAAAATAGACAAGAGGTATAATGATGATCAACAGATAACAGAGATCAGGCGATATGCTAATAATTTTGCGAAGAAAGAAAAGTATACAGAAGCGGCATTTGTTTACAAGTATATAATTTCAAAATTACCCTTCACTCAGGTTGACGAAGAAACATACAATAGTTTATCTGTAAAATCACAAATACCTGTACCTGAATTCAATTTGGTAGATATAAAGTAAGTGCTATCCTTTCTTTTTTATAGGAGCACTTTTCTTTTTGGCTTTCTTCACCGATATGGTGCCTGTTGCTATATCAACAATATGTTTTGCCAATTGGTTTGTGTCTTTTAAATGGGATTTCTTCGTCATATTCCAAAGTTAAAAAAAATGTGCGGCAATATGCGGCACATTTTCAAACTGAGACACTACCAAAGTATCAATAATGCTCGTTGATGAATAAACTATTCTAACTTCACTATACCAATGATCTGCTATATAATAATTGCCTAAACTATCTAAACATACGGCTGAAGGTCTAAATATAAATGCATTAAGGGCTGGCCCATTATCGCCCCAAGCACCGTCGGTCGCAGTATCACTGCCTGCAATTGTTGAAATAATACCAGTTAGTTTGTCAACCTCTCTAACGAAATTTGCTTGACAGATAAGTAAATTACCGAAATTATCAAAATTAAGACCCCAAGGGGCTGCAACTGAGCCGCTTGTTGCTATGCCGCCGTCTCCACGTGCGGTATCTCCAATACCATTTCCCGCATACGTTGTTATTATTTGTGAATGGACGCAAATAGGGGTAAATAGAATCAGGAAAAAAAATAATAGTCGCATTTAACTATTTATTAGGGTACTATACGTAATGGATATCCTGAACCAGATGATGTATCAACATAGATTGTCCCAGATGGGAATGGAACTCCAACAAACCCGTTGTGAGTACAGTATCCTCCTGGTTTCAAAAATAAATTTTCAAGATGCAATGCATTATTTATTTGCGCGGTAACGCCCTTTCCAAAAATACCAACATATTGATATGCAGCACTGATGGTATTTCCACAACCACCGAGGATAGCAGAGTAAATACCGGAGTTGGTATTACTAAAACCGCCAAGGATAGAAGCATAGCAAACACCGGCACATATGATGCTATAATTGGAATATATGCCTGAGGACGTATCAGCATCGATCAGGTTACAAGTACCACCGCCTATAACAGATAATTGTCCACACGTGCAGTTACCCGCGCCGCCACTTATAACTGAGTTTATAGCAAGATCATAAGTAGTATTTGCGTTACCACCACCGATGAAGCTATAGGGAACAGATTTGTTGCCTAAAAATGACGTAGCTATATATGAAATCATTATCGCAAAGGTATATGTATTTAGTTTATAAAAGAATTGCCAATATCAATAAAGGATACGGAAACCAATCCGTAAATTGGTTTTAATAAATAATATAGCCTGTGTTAGGGCGGATATGGCCCGCACTAACCAGGATAGATGAATAATTATGGATGATAAACATAAATATGATCCGAATATACATCACCGGAAATCAATTCGATTGAAAGGATACGATTATTCGCAGGCAGGTGCGTATTATATTACTATTTGCATCAAAGACAAAGCTTGGTTGCTTGGGCGTGTTGTTGATAGTGAAATGATATTAAATGATGAGGGCAAGATGATTGATAAGTGGTGGCAGAAGATACCTGAAAAATTCCCGGGTATTGAATTGGATGAATACCAGGTAATGCCGAATCATTTACACGCCGTTTTGATAAATGTAGGGGCGGATCCGGGTGTCCGCCCTGTCTCGAGCGGGGCAGATAATGCGGAAAATAATACCCAGATAACAGTAGATAACATAGGGCTCAACCCGGGTTTCCACCCTGCCTCAAGTAGTGCAGATAATGTGGGTGACATTTTTAATGACAATCCATTGGCCCTGCCCATGGGTTTGGGAGCGCACATAGGTTCGCCCATTTCAGATATAATTCGATGGTTTAAAACAATGGCAACAAATGAATATATCAGAAACGTGAAGATGAATAATTGGAAGCCATTTAATGGAAAATTATTTCAGCGCGATTATTATGAACACATTATTCGTAATGAAGAAGCATATAATAATATCGTCGCGTACATTAGAAATAATCCTGCAAATTGGGATAAGGATAATTTTTATTTGGGTTAAGCACGTTGGATATACCCGTGTGTTAGGGCGGACACGGGACCGCAGTAATGCTGTGTTCATGTTAATATCTGCCCGTGTGTTAGGGCGGGCGGGACCGCAGTAATGCCGTGT
>CAIJNJ010000058.1 GCA_903821975.1 uncultured Bacteroidota bacterium | reverse complement strand
GGTTATGGGATTCAGTTTGATGGTGAACTTCAATAATCCATACGGTGCAAAAAGCATTTCTGAGTTCTGGAAGCGGTGGCATATCTCATTGTCTACGTGGTTTTATGATTACCTGTTCAATCCCATAGTTACTGGTTTGCGGAACTGGGGACAAGGCGCTATCGTATTCGGGCTATTGTTTACCTTTTTCATTAGCGGATTGTGGCATGGCGCTGCGTGGCATTATATAGTGTGGGGGCTGTGGCACGGTATAGCGCTTACTTATGAGGCGCTTACGCGGAAGACGAGAAAACGGGTATTTAAAAAGATGCCAAAGGCAATTGGGAATGCTATATCGTTAACGTGTACGTTTACATACGTATGTATCGGGTATGTTTTTTTCAGGGCACATCATTTAAGAGATGCGGTTTTTATATTGAGGAAGATGGCAGGTATTCCCGGAGAAATAGTTCATGCTTTATCTGCGGGGAAAATATCGTTTTTAAATTTACCGGGGATCAATAATGTGATCTTACCTGGTTTCGGGCTTATATTGTTTTTGGGTGTAGCAACGTGGCTGTACAAGAGCTATTTTGTGGGCGACCTTTTCCGGCAAAAACCTGCAATAGTGCGCTGGTCGCTTTATTTTGCTGCATTATTCGGGGTGCTGTATTTTGGGGTGTATGAGAAACATGATTTTATATACTTTCAATTTTAGCAATGAGGAAACTAGCGATAAAGATGTTGTTTTACCTGTCGCCAATATTTTTATTGCTGCTCATTTACCTATATACAGATCCGTTCAGGGTTATCTATCATTACGACCATTACTATGCTCCGGTGGACTCATATTATTACACCATGAGCAACGACCACATCACCACCCAAACACTGATACAGAACTACCCGGAGCATAAGTACGACTCTTACATTTTCGGTTCTTCCCGTTCGGGATTTTACCTGATGAGTGAATGGTCGAAGCATATTGATTCGAAGCGCGACTATAATTTTAATACTGTAGGTGAGTCGTTGTATGGAATAGAGAAGAAGATGCAGTTCCTGAAAAAGAATAATTACCCCATTCATAATGCGCTGATCGTGATAGACAGTGAACTGCTGAGTGTCGTGGCCAATGAGAAAGGGCATATCCACATAAAGGACCCCATAACCACGGGGGAAAGTAAGATCATGTTCCAACTGGAGTTTTTGAAAGATTATTTTGACCAGAAGTTCCTGCTTGCTTACCTGCACCTGATCTTTTCGCGCCACCCGTTTGCCTACGCACTTACCAACCCGATACTTGCCCCCCAAAGATTCCATTACGATATTGCCACCAATGAGTACCGTTATTTTAATGAAGAGGAAATTGAGGCTGATAGTGTGAAATACTATGCAGCGAGGCAAAACGTGTTTTACAAGAGGGATACGGTACTTCGTTATGGAAAACCGGTAATAGGTGTAGAGCAGAAAAAGCTGCTCATGAGCATTAAAGAGATATTAGATGAAAACCATACCAGTTACCGCATTGTAATAAGCCCCCTTTATGACCAGGTAAAGATGGACAGCACAGATATTAAAACACTGGAAACGATCTTCGGGAAACAGTATGTTTTTGACTTTTCGGGGATCAACGACTTTACCCGGAACAAATATAATTATTTCCGAAATCAGTTAGTGGAGCAACGTTTCTAACCTGAATGGTATTCATAGCATTCGAGAAAAGTAATAAAGTGAGACTATCTTGAGCAATGTAACGCCATTCAGACAAAAATCATTG
>CAIJNJ010000057.1 GCA_903821975.1 uncultured Bacteroidota bacterium | reverse complement strand
CTGTCATGAAACAGTTGCACACCTTCGGCACTCCAAACCGCGATCCGCGTGGCAGGTGCGTGTCTGTTGTCTACTATGCTATTGTTGATGCTAAAGCACATCCCGTAAAAGGCGGCGATGATGCAGCGGCTGCCAGGTGGGTGAATGTAAAAGACATTACCGAGCTGGCTTTCGATCATATGTACATCCTCAATTTTGCGCTACAGTTGCTTAGGGATGAGCTGGCATAAGCAGTTCATTAAACAAAAAAAGCAGCTACAGATCCCTGCAGCTGCCGTTCTCACAAACCACACAACATATTTATTGTTGCACCACTGTAGTTCTTAGTGTTTCCACGATAGCACCCAACCGGTTGGTAAGGTAAGCCGGTACCGAATTTTTATTCGCGCCGGCTACCAGGTCATTTTCAAATGCGGTAAAATCACCGTTGTCGGCCTTGCCATTCATACGTGGGTTCCGGGCAGGGTCATGTGCAGCCGCCATGCTCAGGCCGCCATAAGTATAATCTTTAGCGCCTGTAGCTACGGCTACAAAATCTGTCAGGTTCTTGCTCAGCGCTTCAAAACCGGTAAGATTGCCTGCACCAACCTCGGCCAGTAATGTAGTGAAGTGGCCGTTGATAGCCGTGTCGCCGGCTATTACAAAGATGGTACTATCTATTACAGATCGTATCGCCAGCCGTCCACTCTCTATCTTGGCACCTGATGTACTGGGGTCAGATACCATTTTAGTGCCCCCTAATGAATCATATAGCGTCAACGGCGTGTTAGATGATTTTTTACATGACGTGGTGGAAAAAACTGCTGCGCCAAGTATCGCACTTACCGAAAAAAGGATGAATGTCTTTTTCATTTTTTTTGTTTTAATAGTTAAGAAATTTTATAGTGGTATTGGTTAAAAAGTGTGCCTGAAGAAACTATAGATCTTATAAGTGTATGAAGTGGCTGCCACCGGGCATCCACCCTGCATTTCCTTCTCTGTGGGTATATAGCGTACGGCATGTTCATAATGCACAGCAGTTCTGAACTGCTGTGCGATAGCACTCGCATCCACCAGCGCAGGATGAAAAGTGAATACAATATTATCCATAGCCGCATTACATAGTACATGATCCACACCTTGCTGCTTGTACATCCATGTTGTGATGTTGTATGCATCTTCATACGTTATGGGTTGTTTTATATCTATGCGTGCCATGGCCAGCGTAGCGGCGGTTGGCGCCTTGGGACGTGTAACAATGTAGATATGTATACATAATACAGCCACAAGCAGCAGGAATACGGAAGCTGATGTGATGAGTGTTTTTTTAAGAAGCTTGCTTTTCATCATGAATGGTTTTTGGTTCAACAAATAAGCATTGCTGCCCTTTCCATATCATATACGGACAGACTTCCGGGATAGATTTTTAAATAGTTTGAAAGATCGAAGATATATTTAGGATATGCGTTGCCTACTGAAAAATTTGGCGCTATCGCAAAACTTCCCTGGCGCACAAAAGAAGAAGGCGCCCTTTGGGGACGCCTTCTGTATGAGGTAATACTGGTGTTATCAATGTTCTTCTTCTCCCGGCCTTAGCGGCGTTGTCTGTGGGATGAAGTCGCCACCATGGCCATCATCTTTGTAATCATAAGGCCAGCGGTGTACTTCAGGAATTTCGCCTAACCAGTTACCATGGCCCGGGTTGATCGGTGTAGTCCACTCAAGTGTGGTAGAACCCCATGGGTTGAGCGTAGTCATTTTACGGCCACGGAAGATGCTGGTGATGAAGTTAACCACGAACAGCAACTGTGCGAAGAATACGATAGTAGCTACGATACTGATAAAGCTGTTAACTCCCTGGAAATGCTTGAATGATTCCCATGCTGAGTAATCGTAGTAACGACGTGGCATACCTGCAATACCTTCGTAGTGCATAGGCCAGAAGATAAGGTAAGCGCCGATGAACGTAATGAAGAAGTGTATGTAACCAAGTGTGTTGTTCATGAAGCGGCCATACATTTTAGGGAACCAGTGATACGCACCGGCAAACATGCCGAAGAACGCCGATACACCCATTACTATATGGAAGTGCGCCACAACGAAGTATGTATCATGCAGGTGGATATCAAGCGCGGAGTTACCGAGGAAGATACCGGTAAGACCACCGGAGATAAACAGCGATACGAAACCAAGTGCAAACAGCATCGGAGGATTGAAACGGATGTTACCGCGCCAGATTGTAGTTATCCAGTTGAACACCTTTACCGCTGATGGTACGGCGATAAGCAATGTGAGCAGTACGAATATAGAACCGAGGAACGGGCTCATACCGGTAACGAACATGTGGTGCGCCCATACCAGGAACGCCAGCAATGTGATACCGATAAGGGAAATGATCATTGCGAAGTAACCGAAGATAGGTTTACGGCTGTGTGTAGACAACACCTCAGAAGCCATACCCATACCCGGAAGCATGATGATATACACCTCAGGGTGACCCAGGAACCAGAACAAGTGCTGGTAAAGGATAGCAGAACCACCAATGTGCGGCAATGCCTTACCACCAATGAATATCTCAGAAAGGTAGAAGCTAGTACCGAAGTTACGGTCAAATATCAGCAGTACGAAACCGGAGAACAACACTGGGAATGACAACACACCCAATACAGCGGTGAAGAACAGCGCCCAGATGGTCAACGGCATGCGCGTCATGGTCATACCCTTGGTACGCATGTTAAGGATTGTAGAGATATAGTTAAGACCACCCAGCAATGACGACACAACGAACAGTGCCATACTCAGCAGCCAAAGGTCCATACCCAATCCCGAGCCCAGCGAAGCTTCCTTCAGCGCACTCAGCGGCGGGTAAGTCGTCCAGCCACCTGATGCAGGGCCCGTCTCAATGAACAGAGATACAAACATGAGGATACTGGAAACGAAGAAGAACCAATAAGACAACATGTTCATGAAAGGCGAAGCCATGTCGCGGGCACCTACCTGCAGAGGTATCAGCAGGTTCGCAAAGGTACCACTAAGACCCGCGGTCAATACAAAGAATACAAGTATAGTACCGTGCATGGTCACCAATGCATAATAGAATTCAGGTTGTAGTTTGCCACCCTTTGCCCAGTCGCCCAGGAACTTCTCCATAATAGGGAAAGTAGAGTCAGGGAAACCTAACTGCACACG
>CAIJNJ010000056.1 GCA_903821975.1 uncultured Bacteroidota bacterium | reverse complement strand
CTTATGCAGTATGCAAAGACCTGAAGGCTATTGTGGATACCGGTGCGCAGGATTGCCTTATTAAAAAGAGTGTTGCTGCAAAGCTGGGGCTAAAGCCGGTAGACAAGCTGGAAGAATTAAATCCTGTGGGCGGCATACTGGAATCGGATTATTTTAAAGCGGGCCTTATTACTGATACCGCTAACTACATGGACCAAAGCAAGTATGCGATACTGGAAGTGGGCACTATAGAGACCGAGGATTTTCCGGCAGATATGATACTTGGCGGTACTTTTTTACGGCATTGCCGTTTCACTTTCGACGGGCCGGGCAAGACGTTTGAGTTGCATATGACGCTATGATAAAGCCTCATCTCATAAGAAAGAAAACATTTGACATATAATAAATGGCATAATTGTTGCCGCAATAAAATATAGTCCAATTTTATGCGACCTTTTTCACAGTATTTGATATTGCTATGTTTGTTCTTTTCCAGCACAATAATCAGCTGCACCAAGAAAAAAAACAACGGTCCGACAGCATTAGTTACGGTGGATTCAGTTATTACTGCAAAGGTTGATTTCAATGAGATGAATAATACAATTGGGCTTGTGGCCGTCGGTGATACAGTTAGTTTTATTTATTATTTGTGTGCCACGGTTGGCAATGTTTATGGCGCTATCAGGCTTGTTGCCAACCATTCTTATTTATTGAAATTTGGAGATAACGATACGTCCACTAATTATACCGTGTTAGAAGATGTTTTTGCCATTACTTCTCATGTATACACAATCGCAGGAACCCATTATGCCCAATTAATTGTTGATGACACAATAACCTCAAAACCACTGAAGGTTACTGTTTGTACGGACCCAATTTACACGCACCAAATATGCAGTACAAGAGTGTGGCGCGACGGCACTGAAATTGTAACAGGGCCGGTCAGCGGCTCTTATATACTGCCTGATACCACATTTGCAATAGGCTACCTGGATAAGACAGATATCTCGTTATGGGGAGATAGACTCGTCTATTCTACTAACTTATCATTTGGTAATGTGCTCATTTTTAATAGTACGGATATTAAAGATAATAGCATGGTTTATTACAATTCGCTTACCGATAGTATAAGCATCATTTACACTTATTATGGACTTGTTGGCCCACGCCAATACCCACCTTTTTACCAAATATCTTACCATTCTATATGATGCGATGTGCTTCTTGCGCATGAACGACCAACAAAACGGTGAATGTAAAAACAGCTATGATGCGGCGTATAGGTGGTTCGGTTTATTTTACAATGTAGATATAACCCATTGCATAGTTCTGGCCAATGAGGGTGACAGTATGAGATGGACTTACCTGAACACCGTTAACGGTATATGATTGTATATAGGTGGGGCCGGTGCATTGCGCACCGGTGGGTGTGCCACCTTCGTTGCAGTAGTCGGTAACGGAAAGCTGGCCGCCTAAGGTGATGCCCGTGATCTTAATAGTGTTCTCGCCCGGTATGGTGATCTCATAATCGTTAGTATAGCCAACGCTGCCAATGCATAAGAGCGTATCTGTGGTGGTATCGGTAACGGATGGGTACTGCCAGTCTGAATAAGAGCCGCTAGACATAGGCCCGGCAGAGATGAGGTTATCGAACTGGCCGTCTTTGCCATAAGTGCCGATAGCTGCTCCGTTCAGTTCTGCTTTGGTGTATCCCACCGCTACTAATGCAATAGAGCCAATACAACTTACCTGGCACTTATTGGTGTCGCAGCCGCAAAGCATGGTCACTAAAAGAATAAGGGCAATGTACTTCATGTGTGGTTTTTATAAAATACGCAACAAGTATGCCAAAATAT
Organism: uncultured Bacteroidota bacterium; assembly: GCA_903821975.1. GTDB lineage: Bacteria > Bacteroidota > Bacteroidia > Chitinophagales > Chitinophagaceae > Nemorincola. The sequence goes on along the minus strand of CAIJNJ010000056.1, from coordinate 2,408 downwards.
GGCGTGCATAAAATAATAAAGTTGATTTCACATATTTATTTATATTTACCTTATAATACTAAAACCGGATAAAATGAGAACTACCCTGTCGATAGTTTGTGCTATAATATTACTGGCCGGCTGCCAGAAGAGCAACAATAATAACACACCGGCTACGCAAAATATACCCCCATATGTGCTGAGCGGGTTACAAAGTGTGACACTGACCAACTACCAGGGCAGTACCGGTTATAAAGCCATTCCTATAGCGATAGAAGGTGATGGCTATACGCGGGAGCTGGTAACACTTACCGTTTCGGGCTTACCGACCGGCATTACTATAGACAGTACGTGGGTCTCCAGCGGCTACCCTACCTTTAATACCACACTTATACTTTACGATACATCTGTAACCGGTGCGGCCTCCGGTATACATACGGTTACCATTACCGCCACCGGCGCTATAAGCGGTGTAAAAACATATACCTTCCAGCTTACTGTAGCCGACCCGCCACCCTGCTCACAGATGGTTGTGGGGAAGTTTTTCAACTGCTATAGTTGCACAGTGGGCACATATACAGACAGCATATATGCCGACCCTGTGGCCCGGAACAAAATATGGTTCACGAATTTCAACAACAGCAGCCACCAGGTATATGCCTTACTCAATTGCAATACACAAGTGATCACTGTGCCGGTGCAGGTGGCAGGCGGCAACACCTACAGCGGATCCGGCACATTTTACAATAACCAGATAAACTTGTCGAGTTTCACAATAAATAACACCACCAGCTGCTACATGGATATTTATTAGCGCCGGTGCTTTTGTAATTAACCTGCTACCAAATGAGCTCATTTGCCGCAGGCCATAAAATGTGATCAATTTGAAACTGATAACAAACATCCTTTTCCTTTTCTCCAAGAACCGGGATAAAAAGATGAAACCCCTTGCCCGTGTAGCTGCTGTGTTTACGATGCTGGTGCTGGCACTGGCGATACTTGGTGCCGGAGCTATGATATGCGCACTTGCCATCAATACGCTGAAGCCGGCAAAGGAAGATACCAAAGTGGCAGCAACAGAAAGAGCAATAACACCAACTACCCCTCCGCCTGCAGATACTACGCATAAAGCTGATACTACGAAGCAAATAGCGATGCAGGATACGGCCATCAACAAGCCTGTAACAGAACCTGTAGCGGTAAACCCAACACCAAAGCATGATACCGTAGCCGTGGCGCCTCCCAAACCTAAAAAAGTGACAACTGTAATTGATAATAACGGTGTAGATCACGACCCGAGCAGCCAGCACCAGCTTTCTCAAAGTGATGGAGATGCACTACTGTCGCTGATAAAGAATGAAGAGATGATGAGCGGCGTGAAGGTGCACGCCATATCTGTAGAGGTAACCCCGGAGAGTAATGGTAAAGAAGTGGCCAGGCAGATCATAGAACTGCTGAAACAGCACAGGTATAATGTGAGTAACACCATAGGGTATGTATCTGTGGGCACACCACTGAAAGGCATTAATACCAGCATCAGCAAGACCGGGTATATGGATATTGAAGTTGGGAATTTCAAGTAGATAAATGGCATAATTGTTGCAAAAATCAATTTATGGGCAGCCGTATTACTTGTAAGCATGCTATCGCTTTCCTGATCTTATTATTATTTGCAGCGCCAGATACGCATGCTGCCTTTTATGTAAGATCTGCACCAACTAACGACTCCACGGTAAAATTCCATCGGCACCCCAGATCATTGAAAGAGGCAAGGGCGAAGAAGGAATATAATGCGCTGCACCATCCCCGCAAGACGCCTGAAGAAAAAAGAGCTATCAAAACAGACAAGCACGTGCTGATGGCGCATAGCCCGCTAAGCATATTTTCTATGGTATGTGGTGTACTTAGTGGTGCCTTTATTTTTACCGGGTTGATTATGCTCACCGGCAACCCCATCACTGCGCCTGCCGTCATCGTTATAATAAGCGCGGGCCTGCTGGCAGGGCTTGCAGCTTGTTTAGGTTATTTAGGATTGCGGAAAAAGCAATCGGCGGGTATGGCAAGAGCGGGCATCATTGTGGGTTCCGTAGTGTTGTTTCTTGCGCTGCTGATGGCGCCTGCGTTATGATCTTATAATAAAACTCCGTCCCAAACGTTTTACTAAATGTGAAACGTTGTTTATTCATTCTGCTAATACCCACGCTTTGTTTCTGTACAGGATGCCGGCATAATCCAAATAATAAGGCTATCTGCCAATGTGTCTATAACGGATCTTATGTTGGTATATTCACAATTAACACTAATAATATTTCTTTGGCAGATAGCCAGTGTAATCGTATACAATCCGGTCTGCCAGCAGGTGATACATGCAGCGCGCACATTGAATGATCATTCCTTTATCCTAATTAACATATCCTGTGCCGCCGTGG
>CAIJNJ010000055.1 GCA_903821975.1 uncultured Bacteroidota bacterium | reverse complement strand
GGATGCGGACTGGGTGGTGAAGCTGATAGACGTATACCCTGATTATTACCGTAAGAACCTTAACCTAAGCCAGTTTGAGCTGATGGTAGCGGGTGATATATTCAGGGGCAGGTTCCGTAACGGATTTACGAAACCGGAGGCCACTGTACCGGGCAAAGTGGAAGAATACAAGATAGGGCTGCATGAAGTGAACCATGTTTTCAAGAAAGGTCACCGCATCATGGTGCAGATACAGAGTACCTGGTTCCCGATATTTGACCGGAACCCGCAAACGTATGTACCCAATATCTTTTTAGCTACCGATAAAGACTTTATCAAATCTACACAGCATATATACCGGAGTGGGAAATATGCCACCTATATTGAGTTGCCGGTTGTGAAGGAATAAGTAAAAATGTCCGCGAAATAAATTGATCTGTTACTCCAGCATTTGCCCTATCATTTCTTTGAGCAGTTCCCTGTCGTTTGTTGTGTTTTTTATGCCTACGGCCATTGTGCTGTATTTACCAAGTAAAAGCATACACCGCTCTACGCGTTGTAGCGGCCAGTGCTGTGCAGCGCCCATGATATTTTTTACCAACCATGGCGATATACCCAGCGCGGCTGCCGCATCTTTGTCTGATTTCCCTCTTACAAAATTAGCCTGGTACAGGCGGTTGAAATGGTTGTAGAACGTACCTATCAACAATGGCATGGGCGCCGCTTTCGGGTTGGCCAGGAAGTAGGCAAGCATACGGTATAGCTTTTCCCGGTCGCCACTGGTCAGGGCCTCGGGAAATTCGAAAATATTATACTCACGGCTGATGCCAATGTATTTCTGGATGATAGAGAGCGACAGTTCTTTCTCATCGGGCACATTGATGCGCACCTTCTCTATTTCATTTGCTATCCGCTGCAGGTCATTGCCCAGGTATGATGCCAGCACTTCAGATTCGCGCTGGCCTATATGAAAGTTTATTTCCTTGCCGTGGGCCTGTATCCACCCGGGTATGGCATCGTCTTTGATCTTATCGGAGGTGAAATGAATACCTTTTTCCTTAGCCCATTTCACCACTTTGCTACGGCCATCAGCCTTCTTGAAACGGTGTTCTATAAGTAGAATAGTAGTGAGCGAAGGTTTTTCTACATAGCTGGCCAGTTCGTTGAAACCCTTCAACTGGGCGGCGTCTTTCAGTATTACCACTTTCTTTTCCGCGAACATTGGGTATTCTCTGCAGGCATTCACTACATCTGTCCACTCTGTATCCTTGCCATACAAGGCCATCAGGTTAAAATCACGCTCGGCAGGGGATAGTATATTGTTTTCGAAATAAGCGGTGATCATATCGATGTAATACGGTTCTTCTCCATCGATAAGATATACCGGTGCAAACTGGCGTAACTGGAGTGCCTGGAATAATTTCTTTAATTCAGCGGTCATTGATTATAATGTGCAAATGTAGGAATATGCAAACGTGCAACGATCGAATTTCAATCAAACATCCTCTCTATTAACTATTCAACCTATTAACTTTTTAACCTTTCAACTTCCAACTATCTCCGGTTCTACGATGTTGTTCATTCCTTTCAGCTTCAAATATACTTTAGCGCTGGTTAATACATCCTGCAGGCAATATTTTCCTATTCTTGGCAGGTCTTTATCTTTCCAGTATACAGTTGCCACCATGCTCCCGTCTAGGTCTGATTTGGGTGAAGGTATGCCCAGCACCGCTGCCAATAATGAAAGGGAGGTAAAATTCTTATGATCGCCAAATTTCCACATCTCCATAGTGTCTATGTGCGATACTTCCCAGGGCTTTTTGCCCGATACCTGCATGCACGATGGAAGCGGCAGGCCATTAATGACCATGCGGCGGCAAAGGAACGGAATGTCGAACTCTTTAATGTTGTGGCCGCAAAATCTTATGTCTTTATAATGGTTGGTAAAGCGGCCGATGACGTCGCAGAACTCCTTTAACAAAATTTTCTCATCATCATTTACGAGTGATTTTAACCTCATTTTAAGAGTATTGCCTTCTTCGTGAAGGCTTCCAAAACCGATACAAACCACCTTCGCGAATTCGGAAAATATACCTGCCCTGTCCCCGAAAAGCGTTGCGGGGTCTGCGATCTCGTCATTTGATCCTTTTACGAATTTTGATTTTCGTGTCCATTCTGCCTGCATGGTTTCAGAAAGAATACTGAAATCAGGAGCTATTGGCACGGTTTCTATGTCGATAAACAAAATCCCTTTTAGTTGCTCCATTCTAAAAGATGTATATTATATTTGTGCAAAATCTAATTTCACTTAATACTTGAAACAAAAGTAAACTAACCCGCATTAAAATTAACCAACCAAAAAAGTAAATTATGAGCCAAGTTAATGAATCAAACCCGCAACAACCGAAAAAGAACAACTCAATAATATATTGGGTAGTTATCGTGATCTTGCTTGCCGGTTGCCTGTACCTGTTCATGAGTAAGAACAAGATGAAAGATGACAGTGATGTTGCCAAACAACAAATGCAGCACCAGATGGATTCTTTAAGCACAGACCGTGCTTCGCTTCAAAAAGATTTTAATGCCGCATCTATGAAAATAGACCAGCTTACTACCCAGAACGCTAAAATGGACAGCGCATTACAGGGTGATAAGGAAGCCATGGCAAAATTGCGTGGTCAGATCAGCGCGGTTCTTCATAAAGAAAACGCAACTAAGGAAGAGCTGAAGCAGGCAAGGGAAATGATAAACAGCCTCAATGACAAGACCAAACAATATGAGCTACGCATAGCTGAACTGGAGAAAGAAAACACGCAACTGACGGGTGAGAATAAGACACTTACCAAGGAGCGCGATTCCACAGCTACGCAAAACGTAGCCATTAAGAAGCTGGCTTCTGTATTGGATTGCTCTAATATCCGCATGGAGCCAATGCATACCAAGAAAAATGGTAAGGAAAAGGAAACTTCCAAAGCTAAGAAAGTTGACGTGCTCCGCATCATGTTTGACATTGATGAGAACCGTATTGCAGAAAGCGGCACCAAGCAGATATACCTGCGTATCCTGGGCCCTGATGCAAGCATCATGAGCAATGCTGCAAATGGTTCCGGTATGCTCACTACAGGCAAAGGCGATCAGTTATCGTATTCAGTAGTTAAGAGTGTGCCGCTGACACAAGGCCAGCCTTTGAAGAATGTTATGGTTGACTGGAAACAGGATGGTGATTACGCCAGAGGGTCATATACCATAGAAATATACAGTGAAGGGTATAAAGTAGGTGGTGGCTCAGTGACACTCAAATAATATTTTAACCCGATTCTTTAAAAATAATGCCCGCCGATACCATAAAGGTTTGGCGGGCATTATTAATTTTATGATTTTGGGAAAAAGGAATATGGTTATCAAGTCTTAACAATTCGGTAATATGCAGTTCTTTTTGACTTAACATTGAGGTTATAATTTTGTTTACGATTTAGTGAAACTATGGAAGTATTCCCGGGTAAAATTCTAATTGTTGACGATGAACCCGATATTGTCGAGTTCATCAGTTACAACCTAAAAAATAAAGGCTATTTGATCGCTGCTGCGAAAGATGGGGTAGAAGCCATTCGCAAAGCCAGGGACTTCAGGCCGGATCTCATCCTTCTCGACATAATGATGCCCAATAAGGACGGGATAGAAACCATCAGGGAACTTAGGGCCATGCATGAATTTGATGATACCGCTATTATTTTCCTCACCGCCCTTAACGATGAGAAATATGAGATAGAGGGCCTCAAAATAGGTGCAGATGATTATATCTCCAAACCAATAAAGCCGGAGCTGCTTGCCACACGTATCGGATCAGCACTGCGCCGTTTCCGTAAGGATGATGAGCAGGAGCAGAAACAAACCTTTGGCGACCTCGAGATCAACAAGACG
>CAIJNJ010000054.1 GCA_903821975.1 uncultured Bacteroidota bacterium | reverse complement strand
TTCCTTATTTATAGGATGTATGCCAATTTCCATACATCATAGCTTTATTTCCCCCGATTAACCATTTTTAACCTGTATATCGTCAAAAAAAAGCTGTTAACTGCCAACTTTTGTTATTTTTGTCGCTCTAACATCATAACATGAATTATCGTAAAATCAACAACCTTACGGGCTGGATCACCGGCGCTATCGCTTATATTGTTTATTTAAAAACAATGGAACCTACAGCCAGTTTCTGGGATTGTGGTGAGTTTCTATCGTGCGCCTATAAACTGGAAGTGGGCCACTCCCCCGGAGCGCCTTTCTTTATGTTGGTACAGCGTATTTTCTCCCTGTTTGCGGGTGGCGGTGCTGCTACCGGCGCACCGTCAGTAAGTACACTGGGCACTGTCGGCGCTGCAACAATGATCAATTCACTTTCTGCTCTTACTAGTGCACTTTCTATATTGTTCCTTTTCTGGACAATTTCGCATTTCGCTAAGAAACTAATGGCACCCGACAATGGCGAACCAGACAACAACCAAACTGTAGCCATTATGGGCGCAGCCCTCGTTGGCGCATTAGCTTATACATTTTCTGATACTTTCTGGTTTTCAGCTGTTGAGGCGGAAGTTTATGGTACCTCATCATTCTTTACCGCTATCACCTTCTGGGCTGTTCTCAAATGGGAGAATGTAGCCGATAAGAAGTATGCAGACCGGTGGCTTGTATTGATAGCTTACCTGGTAGGCGTGTCTGTATGTGTCCATCTGCTCAACCTTCTTACCATTCCTGCACTGGCAATGGTGTATTACTTTAAGCGTTACCAGGCTACATACATGGGCACCATCATTGCATTTATTGCAGGTTGTGCTGTACTGGGCTTCGTACAGTTTGGTGTTATCCAGTACATACCCAGGTTGGCATCCGTTTTTGATATCATGTTCACTAACAGCTTTGGTGCACCATTTGATACCGGCGCTATCTTCTTCCTCCTCCTTGTCAGTGGTATACTTATTTTCTTGTTATTTCTTGCAAAAAAGAAAACATGGCATGTCGTGCATACATCTGTATTGTGCATCATGTTCATCATCATCGGTTACTCCAGCTATTTTTCTGCCATTGTTCGTTCAAGGGCGGATGTACCGATCGATATGACCAACCCGGACAACCCGATAAGCTTCCTCGATTATGTGGACCGCGAGCAGTTCGGTTCCCAGCCACTGGTTTTCGGTCAATATTATAACAGCCAGTACTCTGCTCTTGATACTTCAAGGAAACTATATGCCCAGACAAAGGTTAATGGTAAGGATGTATATGAGACCGTAGGTAAAAAGATTGACGCCGTTTATTCCGGTGACCAGAGCCATTTCTTCCCACGTATATATGAAGGTAACGAAGCGTCGCACGTTAATTTCTATAAGAGCTATCTCGGGTTAGGCGATAATGACGACCCTACCATGAAGGATAACCTTAAATATTTCTTCGGATACCAGATGAATTGGATGTGGTGGCGCTACTTCATGTGGAATTTCGCCGGCCGTCAGAATGACGTAGAAGGCCAGTGCGACCCACAACGTGGTAACTGGATATCGGGCATAATGTTTATTGACGAGTTCCGTGGTCTTGGCGACAGCGATAAGATGGGATCGGGCTATAGCGACAACGACGCGCACAACAAGCTGTACTTCCTGCCATTTATTCTTGGTATTCTTGGATTAGTTTATCAATTCAACAGGAATAAAAAAGATGGTATTGTAGTACTTACTTTGTTCTTCTTTACCGGAGCGGCAATTGCTATTTACCTTAACATGCCTCCGCTCCAACCGCGTGAGCGTGACTATGCATTTGCAGGCTGCACATATGCCTTTGCGATCTGGATTGGCT
>CAIJNJ010000053.1 GCA_903821975.1 uncultured Bacteroidota bacterium | reverse complement strand
GGTTGCGATGCAGGTTTGGCGACAGGCGTATTTACTACGTTACTTTGTTTATTATTTTTCTTAGCCATGCAGTATAAATATACTTCTCTTATAGCAAGTCACAAAAAAGAGCCCCAATATCAGGGCTCTTCTTAAAATTTAATGCAGTAATAAATTATTCTTTTACCAGTTTTTGCATCATCACTATCTGTCCTTCGTCATTATATAACGCCACAAGATACATACCTGCCGCCAGTGTGCTGATATTCACTTCCTTCGCATTAGCTTGCTCCATCACCTTTTTACCATCAATCCCGCTTATTACTGCGCGTACATTCACACTTGCATCGATGAATAAAGTAGAGGTCGCCGGGTTAGGATATATCCTTGCTGTTGTAGCAGTAATATTGTTCACACCGGAGTAGTTATATACATACCAGCTTGCCCTCGATGAGCATCCGTTAGTGTCTGTTACATCAACATAAACCGAATCGCCTGCATGTGGCAAAACAAGCGTCGGGCCGGTAGCACCGGGTATAAGACCGGTAGTGCTGGTATACCACTGATAACCTGTATAATAGCTGTAAGTGCTCACACTATGCGAGGCATAGTTATACGTGATCACCGGCGTTGGCAGTGGGTTTACAATTATGGTCTTACTTGTGTAGCATCCCCTGAACGCGGAGATCGTGTAAGTAATATTCACCGTATCCGGGAAACCTCCTGAAAGCACGCCTGAGGTACCACCTACCGAAGCAACATAGTTATTCGAGCTGATCCATGTTCCTCCGGGCTCTGCATCCGTCATATTAATAACCGAGCCTGTACACACATGTGATGGGCTGGATATCGGCGTTACCGGAGGAATTGCTGTTTCTAACAGTGAAGCAGTACAACCTGTAGGCAATGTATAGACGATGTATGTGATACCCGGCACTATGCCTGTCAGCAAACCGGTAAATGTATCTATTGTTGCTACAGCAGCATTACTGCTCATCCAGGTACCTCCTCCAACTATATCGGTAAGCCATGTAGAACCTGTAGAGCATATAGTATCCGTACCTGCTATTGGTGGCGCCAGCGGATTTACAGTTACCGGCAATACCGCATAACAACCGGTAGAAAGTGTATAGCTGATATTCGTTGTCCCGAGCGATACGCCCGTCGCAACACCTGTCGTCGAATCTATCCTTGCTACGACCGTGTTGGCACTGCTCCATACGCCGCCGGTAACCAGGTCGTATAGATTGGTTGTTACACTGTCACAAAGGTGATCAGCACCGGTGATGGTAGCAGGCACCACATTCACCGTAATGTTGTGCCAAACAGGATTACAACCGGTAATCGTATAGAAAATAGTAACCGCCCCGGTTGCAATCGCCAGCATATTACCTGTTGACGGGTCAGCAATAATGCTGCCCGGTGCACTGCTGCTCCATGTTCCGCCACTTACAGAATCAGATAGTATAGTACTGTAACCAACACACAATGTACTATCACCCATAATAACGGATGGTGCCGAATTAACACTTTCAGTAAATGTAGTGTAGCAAGTCGTAGCTAAAACATACGAGATCGTAGTTGTGCCGCCACCTGTAATGCCCGTAACTACGCCATCAGTACCTATTGATGCTATCCAGAATTCGTTGCTGCTCCATGTTCCGCCCGCAATGGCATCGGTTAAAGTAACCGTTGAACCGGCGCATACTACTGCCGGCCCTGTTATTGCAGATGGATTGGGGTTTACAGTCATTGGTTGCAGCGCAAAACATCCGGTAGCCAGGGCAGTAAATGTGATCGTAGTCGAGCCTATTGCCACACCAGTCACGACACCGGTTCCGGAGCCTACAGATGCTGTTGTTGGCAATGCAGAGCTCCATGTTCCGCCATCAGGATCAGTTAAGTTCGTTGTTCCGCCCATGCAAACAGAGTTTGCACCAAAAACAGGTGTTGGGTTTGCATATACTGTTTCAAGCAACGCAGGTGAAGAACAACCGGTAGCAATGAATGTATAAGTAATATACGTAGCACCGGTAGCAACTCCTGTTACAATACCGCTTGATGAACCAACACTGGCCACAAGCGGCGAGCTGCTGCTCCATGTACCGCTACCGGAAGCATCCGTAAGCGTAATGGAATAAGTCATACATACAGACGTAGGTCCGGTTATAGCTACTGGTAACGGATTAACGGTGACCACATGGGTTACAGGGCAACCTGATATATCATAAGATATCGTTGCGGTACCCGCAGCTACCCCTAATACAATACCCGAAGAAGCGCCTACAGACGCTGTCAAAGGATCGCTGCTTGTCCATCCGCCGCCACCTGAAAGGTCCGACAGTGATATCGTTGCATTAACACATACCGCACTTGCACCACTTATAGGGCTGGGATAAGCATTAACAGATATAATAGTAGTTGCAGGGTTACATCCTGCTGTTGTGTACGATATGATAACGCTACCTGCTGTGGTGCCATTTACAATCCCTGACGTCGATCCCACACTTGCCGTACCCGTACCTGCAGTACTCGTCCATATACCGCCGCCTATGACGTCAGTTAATGTTATTGAGCCGCCGGTACATACGACTGAAGGCCCGAATATCGGCCCGCCGGGAGCATTTACCGTTACTATCGAGGTAGCAGCACAACCCGCCAATAAATATGATATCATTGTTGTTCCTGCCGCCGCTCCGGAAATAGCACCTGTAGTTGCATTGATCGACGCAGCGCCTGTTGTGCTACTCCATGTGCCACCCAGTGGTGTATCTGATAAAGTCGCTCCGCTGCCCACACACAATATTGATGGTCCGGAAATAGCCGCTGGTACCGGGTTAATTGTCAGGCTGGTTGTCGCAGTGCTGGTAAACCCGTTACCATCAGTGATGGTAAGCGTGTAGGTTGTAGTTACTGTTGGTGTCGCTGTTACGGAGCTGCCTGTAGTTGCAGATAAGCCCGCGGCTGGCGCCCACGAATAAGTTAATGTAGGATCCCCGGTGGATGTTAGCGCGGAAAGTGTAACAGGCGTACCTGCACAAACGGCAGTATTTGCAGTACTGGTTACAGTAGGGCCAGCAGTAGATATTCCGGTGAAGGCATCACTAAGGCTTGATATAGCTGAAGATGTTATTGTATGCGTAGCAACATTCGTAGCGCCAAACTTTATCCATGGTAGCGCTCCGGTATATTCACCGGCAGATATGTTAGCCTCGGTACCTGCTACATCTCCTGCTACATAAGTAGCAGCTATAGAATACGTAGGAGCGGTAATACCGGAAAGAGTCACATTCCAGTACCTGTTGATAAAATTAACGGCGCTTGCATTGTTCGGGTGCTTCACATTCCTCAGGTTTATACCTGCATATGCTCCACCGGCAAAGGTGCCTGCCGTGAAAGTCAACGTAGTAGGTGAGTAGTTGGCAGCATCTCCCACAGGGTATGTGTAAGCACCGCTGGCGGTAAATTGTTTTTCTACTTGTCCTGTGCTTACAGCAACGATTTTTTTGGTGTTCGAAAAAGCACCGGAAACAGTAGCGGTTGGGCCAAGTACCAGGTTATTCGCACCGATAGTAAAGTTACCGGCGGTAAGCGTTAACGTACCTCCCGAATTGATAGTGGTGCTTTGGGTAAGTGTGACACCAGCAGCGTTATTGATTGTTACATTACTGCCGGTAAGCATTGGGGTTGGCAAGCCGGTACCTGTACTCTGTGCAGCAGCACCATTGTACGTATAATTAGCCCCGGCGTTAAATGTTCTCGCTGTGGTTGTTTGCACCGACCCCGTAGCTGTACCTACTGCTGCCGTGATACCTGCTAGATTGGCTGTAACTAATGTACATCCTGAGGCCAGGCTGAAAGTTCCGGCTCCGTTTACAATCCCTGTATTTCCAAATGTTATTGTTGCACCGGTTGTTACACTTAGTGTATTTGCCGCAGATACAGAAATACCACTTGTAGCGGAGGTGTTATTGATAGTCACATTTGTACCTGCACCGGTAATGGTAAACCCATTGCGCGAATATTGCCCGGTACTACCTGATGTGTACATGTTAAAGATATCGGCTTCGTTCGCTGTCGTAAAAACAGCGCCGGCCGTCGTTGTAGTGGATGCGACCATAACATTATCAAGTCCCATCACCCTGGCTCCGCCTACAGTTTTAAATCCGTAAAACCTGATCACATTAGTACCGGCCGGCAGTGTCAGGGATAAACTGGTCCATGCGGCAGCCAGCAATGCTGTACTTACTGCTGTAAACGAAGCACCGCCATTCGTGCTCGCAAGAACCCCGTAATGAAGATTAGCTCCGGATGCATTTATATCAAATGTAAGCGTCAAGGGCCCGGATGCAGCGGTATTTGTAAAACTGAATTGCCAATAAATAGTGGCACCTACCCCCGGGTCTGCGCTATTAGGAAAAGTATTACCGGAGGTGATGCATAATCCGGCTGCGGTTCCCGCATGCAGCGTAATTCCCGGACCGGCTGCGCTGGTTGCCGTACTTATACCACCTGCTCCCGTAATGTTGAGGGCTGCCGTGCCGCTCGTACCTGTTATCTGGTCCGTCGGAGCCAACGATAACGTCGAATGTGCCGCATTTTCCATGCTCCAGTATGCAATAGGGATCTGTGCAAAACCGGCAATTCCGAAACTACAAAAAACGAGTAGTAAAAATATCTTCTTCATAAACGATTATATAAAAAATGACCTATAATATTATTTTGAACAACTTCTTTCTTTATTGTTTTATCATTTTCTGTACGAGCAATTCCTTGCCGTTATCATCATACAGCGATATGATATACATGCCGTTTGCAAGTGCGCTCATATCCAGCTCTTTTGCATCAGCCTGTTCCATCTCTGCTTTCCCATCTATTCCGCTAACCACCGCACGAACCCTTACTCCCGATTCTATATGCACTGTACCGTTTGTAGGATTTGGATAAATGCGTATTGCCGTATTAGTCTGGTTTGTAACACCCAGCATAGCAATATTGTAATAAGCCTGCGATGATGTACCCACACAGCCATTGGTATCCGTAACCACCACCCAGTAATAGCCGTTATACAAAGCCGCTGTCTGGTAAGCGATAGCGCCGGGTATCAGGTTCTGCACCGTATTATACCATTGGTAGTTCACATAAAAAGTGTCTGTGAAAAACGAATTTGTTGCGAAATCATAGGTAACCGGCGCCAGTGGAAGCGGGTGCACAGTAAATGATTTGGTCACATAACAACCTGTAACAGGCATTTTATAACTGATGATCGCCACACCTCCTGAACCTGTCTGCACTATACCCGTTGATGAACCCACAATAGCAACACCGGTATTGCCACTCACCCATGTACCACCCGCTGTGGCATCATAAAGTGTGTCGAATGAAGTAGCGCATGTAGTAAAGCCCCCTATTATCGGGTCCGGTAATGGATTCACCGTTACCGTAGCCCGGATGCTGCAGCCTGCACGATCTGTATAAACAATGTTTGCCGTGTCGGCAGATACGCCCGTTACAACACCGGTTGAGCCTACTACTGTGGCAACGTAACTCTGCGCACTGCTCCACGAACCGCCTGTTCTTGAATCAAACAATGTGGTGGTTGTACCCGGGCAAAGATGCATAACACCGGTTATTGCAGGAGGTAAAGACAAGACTTTTACCGTTGCTGTAGTAAAACAGCCCGGAGGTATCGTATAAGTAATTGTTGAAGTTCCTGCAGTTACTCCGGTTATGATCCCCGACCCTGAAAGAACAGTTGCCACAGGGGTCAGGCTGCTTGCCCATGTGCCACCCGCGGGTATAGACGCATAAGTGGTAGTACCACCTACACAAACACTGTCCGTACCCACTATCGCAGAAGGTGATGCAATAACGGTATCTACGGCGGTAATATAGCCGCAATTTGTCGCATAAGTGATTACTGTGGTGCCACCGCTTACACCAATGAGCATTCCCGACGAAGACCCGATTGTTGCAACAGGCGTATTGCTGCTGCTCCACGTTCCTAATGGAGTTGCATCCGTCAAAGTTGATATTGTGCCTGCACACTCACTCAACACTCCGGTTATCGGCGCTGGTAATGGATCTACAGTAACTATGGTAGTGGTAATACAGGTCAACGGTGATGTATAAGTGATCGTCGTTGTACCCGGTAATGCACTTGTAACTAATCCAGTAGTAGGGCTCGATGTGATCACATTTGCCACTGTTGTAGTTGAGCTCGACCAGGTACCGCCTGAAGTGGCTTCATTCAAAGTAATGGTAGCGCCATCAGGGCAAACACTGCCCGGTCCCGTAATATTCGCTGGCAGCGGATAAACAGTAAAGACCATAGTTGCAGGTGTACCGCAACCGTTATTATACGTAACAACAGTTGTGCCGGTGCCTGCTGCAGAAAGAGCTCCTGTCGAAGAAACAATTGTTGCAACACCGGTTACGCTGCTGCTCCATGTACCGCCGGTTGAGGCGTCGGTTAACGTAGTAGTGCCAAGCGGGCATATAGCCGAGAGGCCGCTTATAGCTACAGGGTTTGCATTCACGGTTTCTATTCTTGTAATGCTACAGCCTGTTGAGGTTGCTGTATATGTGATCGTAGTAGTTCCTTGCGAGGCAGCCGTCAGCAAGCCTGTTCCTCCACCAATGGCAGCTACTGCGGGTGTGCCGCTCACCCATGTGCCCGCACCTGTTGCATCTGTTAAAGTCGTGGATCCGGGGAAACATATCGTTGACGCCCCTGAGATAGCCGCTGGTAAAGGATTTACTACAACTGTCGTGGTAGTAGCCTTTGTAGGACAACCTCCGGCACTAGTTGCTGTAAATGTATATATGCCGGCAGAAGTTGCGGCGGCTGTCAATGTGGGGCTCATTAATGTGGATGTAAATCCTCCCGGGCCTTGCCATAAATAAGATGTTGTTCCCGTCCCAGCACCTGTCAGCGTCAATGTGGAGCCTACACATACAGGATTGGGTGATGCTGTCGCACCGACACCACTTACGCCGGTACAATTATAGGTGATTTGCAGTTGTGGTTGTGTCGCCGCTGTACCTGTTTCTCCTGTTATGGTATAGGTCTGCCCGGTATTCGAAAAAGATTGCATCCCTAATGAAAGTATACTACTGGCATTCGCATTTACAAACCCTACACCACTTGGATTCAGCGTTAAGGTAACGGTAGCTACAGCACCTCCCCACGGTGTGGCACACAAGTTTACTCCGGTATAAGCACCGCTGCCGTTGCAGTCTGTAAAAACCGTAGCAGCAGTTGTAACGGTAGAAAGATCACCGACATAACCGAATATTCCCGCAGTCGGATTCGTTGCATTAGCAGTAGCATTAATAGTAAACCGGTAATTAACAGCGGTAACTGTTGCCGCCGGGGGAACTACGCTTGGTACATTAAATACCGCCCAGGCTCTCTTATCACCTGTTGGAGACAATGTAGCCCAACGTACCTGCATACCATCGTCATTCCTTGTAGCACCTGCAAGCGGATTATTTATATAACCGGTTTGGTAAGAGCCGGCGGCCCCAGAAGCATTAATAGTCACAGTAGTAGACTGCGAAAATGCCGCTATACTCATACAACACAACAAGGATAAAAAGTAAACTTTCTTCATACAAAAATTTATAAAAATTATAAAAACCGACTTTCTTAATAAAATGAGGTTTATACCTCCAAAACTATTATTAACTAATAGTTATTAAACAAAATAACTATATGCAAAATACGTCAAATCCCTAAAAATAACAAATATGCTTTTCATGCTTTTTTTGGGGAAAAACATGAGATTTCATTCAATATACCTTATTCGCTTATTCTTTTACAAGTTTATCTATCGAAACCCGCTCCCCTGCTTCATTATACAATACGATCATATATATGCCGTTTGCCAGTTCACTCACATCTATATCCTTTGCATTGGTATTGTCCAGTATGGTTTTACCCGCTAAGTCCGTAATAACCGACCGTAAATTGACCCCGGATTCTATGTGAAGCATTTTACTTGTCGGGTTTGGATAGATTTTCACGTCTGCCTTAGTAGGCTGGTCCACGGCCAGAATATAGAGAAGGTATTGGCTGGAATAATTGCTGCACCCGTTGATGTCTGTCACCTTTACGCGATAGCTACCGTTGTTAGGAGGAGTAAGTGAATAAGAATTAGCGCCTGCAATAGACACTAAATTCAGGTACCATTGAAAGTTAGTGTACAAACTGCTTGTTTTTAATTGCCCGCCTGTGTACGTTATTGTAGGCGTCGGCAACGGCAATACAGATACAGTTGTTGCCGTCGTTAGCACACTGCACCCGGTTGCGGAAAGCAGGCAGGTAAACACACCTCCTGTAGCGGTGGTATATGTGCTGTTTGTAGCACCCGGAAGAGCTACGCCGCCATTTTCCCACTGGTACCCAATGCCGCCTGTAGAGCCTGTCAGGTTCACACTCAGTGTCAGATCGCTACCCACACACACACCACCTGTACCTGCTGGTATCAGCGACGGTGACAATGGCAAAACAGTCACAACCGTTGACGACGAAGTAGCTACGCAACCGCTTGTGGGATCTGTGATATCCACAGTATAATCACCGTTGTTACTTGCCACATAAGAATTGTTTGTTTCCCCCGCAATTGCTGAACTTGAGTTGCTCCATTGGTATGTATAGCCCGCACCCGTTGATGTGGTCAGAACTACTGTTCCTCCTGTACATATTGCAATTGGGCCGGTAGGCGTAACGGTAGCCACGGGTGTAGGTTTAAACGTTACAGATGCTGTAGTTGCCTTTGTGCCACACCCTCCGGCATTGTATGCCGTTAGCGTGTATACCCCACCCGAAGTTGCACTGGTTGTGAATGTTGGATTTTGTAATGTTGAACTATATCCTCCCGGGCCGGCCCATGAATATGATGTTGTACCTGTGCCGCTTCCGGTAAGTGTTAAAAGGGCGCCTACACATAATGGATTAGGCGCAGCGCTTGCACTTACGCCACTTACACCACCACAGGTATAGGTTATCTGCAGATAAGGCACATGCCCCCCGGTTGTACCAACAGTACCGGTTTCCCCGGTTATTGTGTATATGCGTGTGCCGCCACCTGTCCAGCAGATAGAAACTTTATTACCGGCATTTGATTGCATAAATAATGTAGATGCAGCGGTTGATGCAAGCGTTTTGTTACCCGGAAATCCGCCGTAAGTTGCCGTAGACAACGAGGTACCGGCAACCATATCAGAAAAAAGTGTAGCCGGAGTAGATACCGTAGATAGATCACCAGCATAGCCATATGTGTTCCATCCCGATGCGCCGCCGCCACCGCCGTATGCCGACACATTGAAGCCGATCACGCAACTGGTGACTGTTGCCGAAGCAGGCAGCGAGCTCAGATCAAAAACCGCATACCCTCTTGATGTAGCGCCTGTTGACACAATGTTGCCATCCGTTCTCGTTGGCGTAACGGATGCGCTTCCGGTAATATAGCTTCCCGCAGCCCCGGTAGCATAGATCGTTATTGTAGTTTGTGCAAAAGCCGCAAAACTTAAGCAGCATAACAGGGATAAAAAATAAATTTTTTTCATGCGCATTTATAATAAACGAGTGAACAATCTTCTTCATTCCACAAACCGCATGTTTTTATAAATAGCCTCCCGGGTACAAAAATAGCTCTGCACCTTCTGCTTTATGAAAAACAGCAGTTTATTCATCGGAAAAATAAGAATACTTTAGGGAATAACAAAATCCGCAACCTTTTTTTATTAAAAAGGAACACAAATTGAAATAAATTGCTTTTGTACAGGTAAAAATAACGGCAATTGCCTATTTTATCTTAAAGCTTTCCGCCATTTTTTGAAACAAAGGGTAGTATTTATCGAAGGTTGTATTCAGCGCATTAAAATTGAGGCTGTATGCTTTATCGTTATGCACTGCCAGGTAAAGAACAGATTTTATCATTAGCCCGCTATTGGGAAATTGATACACCATCCTTACAAAATCAATACCATTTATCTTAATGAACTGGCTTTTCAGTTCTCTGAAATCAGGTATGCTTTCTTTATATTTTCTCCGTGCATCTTCCAGGTATTCAATTAGTGCAAGGTCCTGTGCCGGCCCTACAACAAGGATCATATTTTCTCTTAAGCGCTGCCCCTGCTCCTCAACAGGACGTGCAAACTTAAATACGGCTTCTGAATAGGGGATCTTCGTCCAGGTAGCAGGATATTTGATAGACACCTTCTCTTTTGCATCACTGTACGATTTAAACACAACATTTTGCTGTGCATAAAGTACCGCACTTGAAAAAACCAGTAGCAGGCAGGCTATTATTTTTTTCATTCTTTCCTTTGAAATTTGGTGTTTAATATTCTCGAATTTGAAATTGATAGCTCGGGTTGAATGAATGAAAAGATCAACAAATTTGTATGCAAATCAATCCAAACCACCAATTCCAAATTACCAATTCCACTTCACCTAGTTGCGCTTATCTATTCCCCAATACAATTTCTGGCGGATGGTGTTTAAAAAATTATGCTCGTCCGGCCGCACCAGCGATACCACAAAATTTTCTTTCTTTACCGCAAGTTGCACTGTATTCTTTATCGTTTCCGTGCGTGCATCCAGTGTACACAAAAACTGCTCTGTACGCCCTTCTATCTCAAAGGAAATTACGTTATCATCAGGCACCACTATCGGCCTCGTATTCAGGTTGTGGGGTGCTACCGGCGTTATCACAAAGCTCGATGTTTGCGGGAACACTACCGGTCCGCCACAACTTAAAGAGTAACCCGTAGAACCCGTTGGAGTAGCCACTATAAGCCCATCAGCCCAGTAAGTATTCAGGAACTCCCCGTTAAGATAAGTATGTATCTTTATCATGGAAGAAGTATCCTGCCGGTGTATCGTGAATTCATTAAGTGCGAACGGCGCTCCATTGAATAACGGCACACTGGAATCAAGATGCAGCAGTGTTCTTTTCTCCAAAGTGTACGACCCTCTTACCAGCGATAAAATAGCATCTTCTACTTCTTCCTCAGGTATCGCCGCCAGGAAACCCAGCCGCCCGAGGTTCACGCCTATCAGCGGTATATTGGAATTACCTACAAAGCAAACCGCATCCAGCATAGTGCCATCGCCGCCCAGACTGAAGAGCATATCCGTCTGCGCAGGCAGGTCTCTTTTCCCTGTGAACAATCGTGGCGTTTTATCAAAAGCCACGTGCGGTTGCAGCCGTTCATAGAATTCCTTATAAAACACCATCTGCAGCTTATGCCGTTCCAGCATTTTCAGTATATGGAGCAACAAAGGAACATCCTGTTCTCCAAATGTGCGGTTATATAGTGCAACTAACATACATTACATTGTTTATTTTCATCCAGCACTGCATTTTCAAATTTGCATATTTTCAAATTTTCAAATTTCAATTATTCACTGTTGAAATGTAAATATAATCCATTTTGCCCCAAGTGGTTGTAGGCAAACTCAAAACGGATCTTAATATCATATAGCGTCACTACGTCCACACCTATGCCCATGCTATATAGCAGCCGGTTGCTCAAAAAACTATTCCCGGGTGTTGTATTTCCTATGTAACCCGCATCTGCAAATATCTTAGGGTATATCCGTAGTGGGATAGCTGCAAAATACTTCATTGGTATTGAATAGGTGTTATTGAATACCTCACGCTTAAGGTCCAGTCGCAGCAGCCCGTAATTATACCCGTCTATCACATAGTATTCATAACCCCGCACATAATCAGTTTGCGTGCCCAGGCCGCCAAGAAAGTAATATGGCTGGTTTTGCGGGTACATCAGCCGCCCTCGGAAAACAGCAGATGCATACCACTTAGGGAATTTCTCTCCGGCAGCAATCGGCAGAAATAGCCCTGCTTCCACATTCGCGTAGCTCTGGAAGTTTATTCCTTCAAGCCCTTCCCGCACCACCGCCTGGGTCACTAATTTAAAACCGTCGAGCGAGTAGTTCCAGTTATCAACACCATTGTATTCGTAGCGGTAAAATAATTCCATGAACCTTGCGCGCCTGCTGCCGTTCGCATAATAACCAGGGTTAAGTTTCAGTATCGTATCGCCCGCACTATAGTCTTTGTAATTAAGCTGGAATATGTGCCGCGATGCATACGCCGGGCGGTATATGTAACTGATACCCCCTTCAGTCTGCCGCAATATCACCGGGCCGGAATAGGTACCCGCGTATACCAGCTTGTCAGAATCGGTTGCGTAATAGGTCTGCCGGCTTTGTGCATAACTGAGCCAAAAACCCATACCTCTTGTCTGCCCACCATTCACATATGGCCGCATATAGCTGATGCCCAGCTTTTGTGTGTAACCGTCCTGCACGGTCACCGCGAGTGTTTCCAGGTTGCCTCTGAAGTTCTTATCCGTCAGTGTCAGCCCCACTGATGCCCGTCGCAGGTCATGGTTTTCTTCTACCCACCATGTATTGAAATTCCTGTCGGCAAACTGCACCGTAACAGACGGTATGATATACCATCGCTCCCGTAAATGTATATACCAGGTCAGCTCATTGCCGTTCCGTTCCGTACGTTGCTCCACTTCGTTGAACAACTGCATATTGAACAGCCGCAGCTTAGTTTGCTCCATTAAAAATGCAACTGAATCCATGCTTATAATTCCACCCTCGTGGATATTTGTTTCCCGCAGTATCACAGACCGGCGCGTTATGGTATTCCCGTCTATGATTATTTTACTTATCGTTACCCTTTGCGATGTATCAAACGCCTTATTCCCCTTTAATGTATTCTGCCCGTAAGCGCATAAATAGCCCGGCAGTAACATAAAAAGTAAAGCGATGACGTGTCTCATATTTGATGGCGTAAGATAATATAGTTTAACCTCAGGTTAAACCGGAACTTCGAATATTCTTCTCGTGGAAAAAACGGGGAGAAACATCAACATTTCGTCCTAACTTTATTCTTTAATATCTATAAACAGATGCGCCGGGTAATCGTATTTATCGTATTGTTTGTTTTTACCGTAGTTGCCTGCATTACATCCTGTGTGCATAAACCACAGGTACAGGTAGTGCCCGCCAATGGCGATTACCCTGATGCCATCGCCAATATCATCCTCACAAAATGCACTAATGCCGGCTGCCACAACCAGGCCAGTTACCAGAATGCCGCCGGCCTGCTGCTCGATACATGGGCGCATATGTTCCAGGGCAGCGTGTATGGCGCAGAGGTGGTCGCATACAATACCCAATACAGTACACTTCTTTACTATTGCAACAGCTACGACACCTCTGATATCCGCGCCAACGACCCCGGCCATCTCCCAGCACCGCTCACGCTTAATGAATACATGACCTTGAAAAACTGGGTAGCCGCAGGCGCACCGGATAGGAACGGCAACATCCCTTTTGCCTCCAGTCCCGATACCCGCCAAAAGATATACCTCACCGTATCCGGCTGCAACCTTATTGCAGTGATCGATGCGCAGAGCAGGGTTATCATGCGATACATACCTGTGGGTACTTATCCCGGTAATCAAAGCATACACGACGTTGCTGTGTCCGGCGATGGCAAGTATAGCTACGTCTCTTTCTACAATGGCACTGTATTGCAAAAAATAGATAACCGCACGGACACTGTTGTTGCTACAACCAACCTCGAAAGTGTTGAAATAGGTGGCGCGGGTGCGTGGAGCATCATAAACATGTCTCCACAGGATACCGCGCTTATGGTGAGCGGCTACGCATCCAGCGGTGATGCTATTACTATCAACACAGCCACAATGCAGATAAACTCAAAACTGTCGGTAGACCCATACACCGGCGGAACTGATAAGTTTGTATACCCGCACGGGCTGGCAAGCAATTTCGCATTTGACACATTTTTTGCAACGTTGCAACTTGGCAATGTCATCAATAAGTTTACCTTTTCACCCATGTTCAGTTACAAGTATATCAGCCTCGACGGCAATACTCCTGTAACCACACATAGCCCCACTACACCGGATCCGCACGTGCTCCAGATGTCACCTGATCATTCCCGTTATTTTGTTACCTGCCAGAATACTAATGAAGTGCGTGTGATGGATGCCTACAAGGATACACTTATAGCCATTATCCCCGTGGGCACCCTACCCCAGGAAATAGCATATTCGCCATCGCGCAATTATATTTATGTCGCCTGTATGCAGGATAATGCAAACCCAAATACAGGTGCGCTTGGCTCTGTATATGTTATCGACTGCGCATCGCTCACAGTTGTTAAGAAATTATATGGCGATTTCTTCCAGCCGCATGATGTAGCAGTTGATTAGCAGGATGGCCTGTTGTTTGTTTGCAACACCAACAACGCAGGTGTTGCCGCACACCATGTACTCGGCCCCTGCTCCGGCAATATCGGCTGGTATACCGTTTACGACCTCAACACCCTGCTCCCCGATGGTAAACGTTACCTCGCCGGTGTCTTTCCCTATTCTATGTCCAGCAGGTTTTAAACCTAAAACTTTTTACTTTTGATTCTCTACTTTTGCAATCAAAAGGTTGTCATCCTGAGCGAAGTCGAAGGGAACCATTCAACCATTCAACCATTCAACCATTGAACCATTCAACCATTCAACCAATCAACTTGCTCACAGTCTCTCTCCACGGAATAAAAATAAACGCACCCCATGGTCTTTACCCTGAGGAGCATATTCTCGGTAACGAGTTTGAAATTGATGTGGATATTTGGCTGCCCGATACACAACCTTGGCCGTTTGCAGACTATACACTGATAAGAGAAACCGTATCTGCAATTTTCCAGCAACCCGGCCAGTTACTCGAAACCTTCACCTATAACATCCACACAGCATTAAAAGAGAAGTTCCCGGTCGCTGAAAAAATAAAGGTGTGTGTAAGAAAATTACACCCACCTATGCCCGGAGAGGTAGCTTATGCACAGGTTTGCTATACCCCTGACCCCTAAAGGGGGAACATCCATTTAGCTGTATATCAAATATCAGCACAAGGAAACAATTGAGCTAATTATTGTCGATAGATTTATTTGAGGAAAAGCAAACAATATTTTATCCTTTGTGTTGTTGTTTTAACTTTATATAGTCTTCAATTTCTTTGATAACACTTTCCAAACTCTTTTCAACATCAGAATTCGTGAATCTAAGAAACGTTATGCCTTCTGCTTCTAAATTTTTCTGTCTTTCAACGTCCTGTATCCGAACGTCAGCGTTTGTGTGAATAGCACCATCAAGCTCAATTATCAACTTAAGTGCATGACAATAGAAATCTGCGATATATATACTTATTGGATGTTGTCTTCTAAACTTGTAGCCGAGGGCATTTTGCTTTAAATATGCCCACATTATTAATTCTGCATGGGTAGGATTTTCCCTTAATGCTCGTGCATTGATAAATATGTTTTTATCCGCGCCCAAAAACATCTTCCTTTTCATGCAAATTGAAAATAAAAAGCACTCAAATAAAAGCAAAACAAATTTGCTGAATTATTTAACGTCCCCGACATCTTAACCATCAGCTAAATACTTGACTCCCCTTTAGGGGACGGGGGTGTCTACTGTTGTAGCAACTTCTCCAGCGCCTCATCATACGCCTTCTTCCAGTCGCTCACAAAGCCCCAGCTATCGTCGTCTATGGATATCTCCTTATTGGCATTCACCGTACCTATTTTAGTGAATGGCAGACCCTTCAGTTCCGCTTCAAAGAGTGCATGCACATCAGGGTTCACGCTTACCACCACTCGGCTCTGCGCTTCGCCAAAAAGCGTCGCGTCCTTGCGTATATCCTTATCGGTTTGTATGCTGAAGCCTAAGCCATTCGCCATACTGCTTTCCAGCAGGCATGCAAAAAGGCCACCTTCAGAAATATCGTGTGCCGATTTGATCAGCTTTCCACTTATCAGGCGCATTAAAGTCTGTTGCAGCGTATATTCCTCTTCCATATCAAAATGCGGAGCCGGACTGTACGTCACACCGCATAGATGATGCAGGTATTCAGAGCAGTTAATGTCATTCCTGTTTGTACCCAGCAGGTATATACTGTCACCGGGATGCTTAAAGCCCAGCGTCATCTTCTGGTCTATTGTATCCAGCACACCCACCATACCTATTGTAGGTGTAGGATATACCGGGCCGTCTTCGCTCTGGTTGTAAAAACTCACATTACCACCTGTTACAGGCGTATCTAATTTCCTGCAGGCCTCGCCCATGCCTTTTATGGCGTTTACAAACTGGTAATACACTTCCGGGTTGTAGGGGTTTCCAAAGTTCAGGCAGTTAGTGATCGCTACCGGCAGGCCACCGCTGCACACTATATTCCGCGCGGCCTCGCTCACAGCTATCATTGCACCCTTGTACGGATCTGCAAATACATAACGGCTGTTACAGTCTGTTGTTACCGCAAGCGCTTTTTTTGTTCCGTGTATACGTATCACGGCTGCATCACTCGCGTCATTCGTTTGTGTGTTGCCCGTCATTACCATGCTGTCATACTGCTCATATATCCAGCGCTTTGATGCTATGTTAGGCAACTGCACCAGTTCATATGCTACCTCTTTCAGGTCAGCAGGTACTTTTATACTGTCCGGGTTGAATTTCTTTATTTCTGCCAGGTAACGAGGCTCCGCATATTCACGCTCATAGATTGGCGCACCGCCACCCAGTACCAGGCTTTCTGCGGGTACATCAGCCACCAGCTCACCATTCATGTAGTACTTAAGGTTCAGGTCCTTGGTCACCTCACCTATCTGCACACAATGGATGTCCCACTTGTCAAATATCTTTTGCACTTCCTGTTCCCTGCCCTTCTTCACCACTATCAGCATACGCTCCTGGCTTTCGCTCAGCAGCATTTCCCAGGGTTTCATATCCTTCTGGCGTGTAGGCACTTTATCCAAATGGATGATCATGCCGTGCTCACCCTTCGCGCTCATTTCGCTGGTGCTGCAGGTAATGCCCGCTGCGCCCATATCCTGCATACCAATCAGAGCCCCTGTGGGTATCATCTCTAAGCATGCTTCCAATAATTTTTTTTCTTCAAACGGATCACCTACCTGCACTGATGGCAGCGACTCTGCACTGTTCTCGCTGATATCAGCCGATGCAAACGATGCACCACCTATGCCGTCCTTGCCAGTAGACGCACCTACTATAAATACCGGGTTACCAGCACCATGAGATGTAGCCGATACCGTTTGCCCTACCTTCACCACACCCACGCTCATCGCATTTACCAGCGGATTGGTCTGGTAGCAGCTTTCATAATATACCTCACCGGCTACGGTAGGCACGCCAAAGCAGTTGCCGTAATGGCCTATGCCTTTCACCACACCCTTTATCAGCCACTTTGTTTTAGGATTATCAACTTTACCGAAACGTAAAGAATTGAGTGACGCTATCGGGCGCGCACCCATTGTAAAAATATCGCGGTGTATACCACCCACACCGGTTGCTGCACCCTGGAACGGCTCTATTGCCGATGGATGGTTATGGCTTTCTATTTTGAACACACAACCCCAGCCATCGCCAATATCTACAAGGCCGGCATTTTCTTCACCTGCTTTTACCAGCAGTCTTGCCCCGTCACGCGGCAGGGTTTTCAGCCAGGTAATAGAGTTTTTGTAGCTGCAATGCTCGCTCCACATTACGGAGTACATCGCAACTTCATTAAAATTGGGCGTGCGCCGCAGTATCTCTTTTATTTTTTCAAATTCTTATTCGCGAAGGCCCAGTTTCGTGGCTTGTTCGAGTGTAGCAATCATGCTGCAAACCTACAAATTTTTGGAGGGGAAATAAAATACGTAATCTTAAAATGTATTTAATGTATTTGGGCCGCACCTAATGGTTTACAAGCCAAACGAACCCATTAGCTTTTTATCAACTTAATCCGCGAACTACTCATTAGCTAATCAGCTAATCATCAAATGAGCTAATCAAATCAACTTCTCTTCAGCCATCCCGTCACACTCATACGCACCCTGTTGGCAACAGCCACCTGGTGCTCCAGCACATCGCTTTGGAAAAAAACGGCCTTTTGGTTGTTGGGTAGTATCTCCTGGTCTTCTTCATCCTCGCGGTGTATGATCAGTTGCCCCCCATCACTTACCTGCCAGTCTTCATTCAGGTAGCCTATGATTGAAAATTTGCGGTTGTAATCATTTCTGAACTGGTCTTTGTGCCTGCTGTAAAAGGCGCCCTCATCATACATGGCATAATGAAACTCGCAACTGTTCACACCTGTAAAGCACGTCTTGTTCAGGTGGCCCATAAATTCCTTTATCATGTCCAGGAATTCCATTTCGGCAATATTCTTGCTCTTGCTGTCTATCCAGCAGGTTTTATCGCCACGTATCTTCTGTGTTTTATCCTTTACCGACCCGTTGCCTACCCCGGCACGTTCCATGCGGCTGTCGCGGTTCAGTTTATGTATATTCTGCAGCAGTGCTGCTGCAAGCGGAAGACTCAAAAAAGATGTAGATATGCCTATCTTGTTTGTAATGAACCCCTCTATCAACTCCTCAAATTTTGCTTCCATGTGCCGTTCTCAGCACTCAAGGTAGTCTTTATTTAGCCGGAAACAGAAGTAAGGTTAATTAAACCCCAATGGTAACGTCTCAACTACAATCCTGAGTAACATCGAATGAACCCTTTCAACTTTTCAACTTATGAAGTTATCACCGCCCACCAAACTTTAGCGAAGGATAGAACCTTTCAACTTGTCAACCTTTCAACTTATCAACCTATCAACTTATCCCTCGCCCGCCGAAGCTTTAGCGAAGGCGGAAACCTTCAACTTATCAACCTGTGAACTCTTCCTGACGAAGTCGACGGGAACCTTTCAACTTATCAACCTATCAACTTATTAACCTATCAACCTATCTCCTATCAACCAACTCACATTCTCACAGACGTATACTTTATACCCACAGAGTAAAAATGCATGGTTGCACCGTTTTCTTTGGCAATATTGGTAACCATATCAGCGCCATACAAGCCTATCAGTGCACAAAACGTTCTGTCCCTATATTCATAGATGATGCTCATCCAGGGGCTTACGCAGGGCTCTACACCAAACTTATTAAAACTTGTCATCAATGCACTGTTGTCTGTCTGCACATGGTCCAGGTAGTTAAGGTTCACACCTATCTGCCAGTAAAAACCCACGGTGTGCGGATTGTCTATACTGCAATAAGAAATAGGCAGGCCATAAGTTGTGAATTGGTACTTCGTCTTCACCGTTGCGGTAGTGTCTTTATAGTGTTCATTAGAACTAAGTCCGGAAACATCGAAACCCACAGAAAAGAAATTATACCGTGTGGCAAACCTCGTCGGCATCAGCACTTTTACACCAAGTTCTATTTTGTAAATAAACCCGCCGCCCTGGCTCTTCACACCCGCTATCGACGAGGACGAGCCGCCATAGCCAAGTTCTATACTTGAATAAAGAGTAGCACGCCTGCCACCGCCTCTCGAATATGCGGAAGGTATGGAAGGCATTACACTTGCCGGCATCACCAGCAGGTTGCTGTTTTCAGCATTGGCATTGGTGGTAGTGGTTATATCTGCGTACGCTGTGTTTGCTATCAGCAAAAGGAGAATAGGTAAGTATTTGTAGCTCATGCTATTATTTGCCAACAAATATATAACCCGCATCGAATCTTTTCTGAAAAATTCGAAATGATGCAAACCCGGAAAATCCCATAATCCATTTAATCCCGGTTCAGCTGCGCCCCTACTATCTTCCCATCCTGCATAGTAAGTGTGCGATCGGTCATTTTTGCAAGCGCGTCATTGTGGGTGATCATAATAAATGTCTGTCCGAATTTATCCCGCAGATCCAGGAACAATTGATGCACAGAATGTGCGTTCGCGCTATCCAGGTTACCCGTCGGCTCATCTGCCATTATTATTGATGGCCGCGTTACCAGCGCACGTGCTATAGCTACACGCTGCTGCTCCCCACCCGATAATTCCGATGGTTTATTTTCCAGCCTGTTGCCCAGGCCCACAATTGCCAGCATATCCGCCGCCTGTTGCATCGCTTCCTTTTTACCTGTACCCTTTATCCATAACGGCACAGATACATTCTCTACCGCGCTGAACTCCGGCAGCAGGTGGTGAAACTGGAATACAAAACCTATATGGCTGTTACGGAATTTAGCCTGTTTCTTGGATGGCAGTTGCAATATGTCTGTACCTTCTATCAGTACGCTGCCGCTGTCCGGTTTGTCTAATGCGCCTATAAGATGCAGCAGTGTGCTCTTGCCGGCACCCGATGGCCCTACAATAGATACGATCTCCCCCTTTTCCACATGCAGGGATACATCATTCACCACAGTAAAACTGGTATACTTCTTGTACAGGTTTTTAACAGCAAGCATAAGTTATAAAGGTAGCATTTTACAGCTTTTGAATTTTGATATTTGAATTTTGAATTTTAAACTATGGCAGGTCATTTTTAATTAACTTCTATTAGTTTTTAAAATTGTGTTTGAATTTTGAATTTTCCCTTACATTTGCGGGAATTAGAATAAAAATTATCTATTTATAATATGTTCTGGACACTTGAATTAGCATCGCATCTTGAAGACGCCCCTTGGCCAGCCACAAAAGATGAGCTTATAGATTACGCCATCCGTTCTGGTGCCCCGCTCGAAGTGGTGGAAAACCTGCAGGAGCTTGATGATGAAGGCGAGATCTATGAAGGCATCGAAGACATTTGGCCCGATTATCCTACGCAGGAAGATTTCTTCTTTAATGAGGATGAATATTAAAAGACTTGAAAAAATACAGCAGAAAATCCCGCTACAAAGCGGGATTTTTTATTTGTAAAGCCGTTAGCACCGCCTTTTCGGCGCTTACGGCTTCCTCACCAAGGAAGGTAATGAACCAGGAAAACGCCTTTAGCCTAAAATTATCTCCTGTACTTCGAACATCATTCCGGCATCCGCTATTAAAAAAATAACAATTCCCTATCACACACTTACGACTTACGACTGACAACTTACGACTCACATTCCCTACATTTGGTATAATAAATCCAGCAACATGAAGAGCATCGTCGTTTTTTGCGGATCATCAGAGGGCTATCACGAATCATATCGCGAAGCTGCATACGGGCTCGGTGCCATGTTGGCAGCGCGCAATATCCGTATTATCTACGGCGGCGCAAAAGTAGGCCTGATGGGTGCCTTGGCAGAGGCCGCCCTCGATAACGGCGGAGAGATAATAGGCGTCATACCTTCATTTCTGCGCACAACAGAAGTGGCCCACGAAGGTCTTACACGGCTCATTACTGTAGACACCATGCACGAGCGCAAACTAAAAATGCACGAGCTCAGCGATGGCGTCATCACCTTGCCCGGTGGCTGGGGCACAATGGAAGAGCTCTTTGAAATGCTTACCTGGAGCCAGTTAGGGTTACACAGCAAGCCCATAGGTCTGCTCAATGTTAACGGATACTATGATGCACTAAAGGCACTCACCGATAATATGGTAACCGAAGGCTTCCTCAATGAATTTGTGAATGCTTCCCTGCTTATCAATGGCTCTGCCGACGACCTGATCACCCAGATGGAAGCATACACCCCGCTGGCTACACCTCACCTTGTCACTAAGCAAACCACATAGATTGTAAATATTGTCACCAAAATGTTGATGCTTTGCGTCTCCGCGTCTTTGCGGTTAAAGGCTTTTCACGCTCCGATTTTACATTTTTACGTTGATCCTTCTTATCTTGCCCCCTTTATAAAAATTCCCGGCACCTAATGTCCCATAAAGCAGATAGACTCAAAGTACTGAAGTTCGTAAAAGACTTTCTGCTGGCATCCCGTCTATTGCAGTTGTTACAACCTTTCAACCGGTTTTTTGGCTTCGTTTATAATTTCAATAACCTTACATCATGGGTTCATAAGCATAAGAAAGAAAAACTCCTCACAAACGATTTTTACCGGCCCTTCCGGCATTACGACGATCGCCTTAAAAGCTTCAGCGCAATTGCGACAGAATACAAGCTCGGGGAGATCCCCGTATGTTACCTGGAGTTCGGTGTGGCAAGCGGTGGCTCTTTTAAATGGTGGATGAATACCTGCGCCAATCCCGCTTCCCGCTTCTATGGCTTCGATACTTTTGAGGGCCTGCCCGAAAGCTGGGGTGTGTTTGATAAAGGAGACATGACATCTGCGATTCCGGAACTAAATGACAATCGCGGGCTTTTCGTTAAGGGGATCTTCCAGGATACACTCAATGGCTTTTTGCAGGAGTATGGCCCTGCATTAAAAGATAAAAAGAAGCTTATACACATGGATGCCGACCTGTTCAGCGCCACACTGTTTGCATTAAGCCAGCTTTACCCATACCTGCAAAAAGGAGACATCATTATGTTTGATGAGTTCAATGTCTATGGCCACGA
This sequence comes from uncultured Bacteroidota bacterium, assembly GCA_903821975.1. GTDB lineage: Bacteria > Bacteroidota > Bacteroidia > Chitinophagales > Chitinophagaceae > Nemorincola. The sequence continues at coordinate 2,917 of CAIJNJ010000053.1, read as the reverse complement.
ATTCCTGGCATTCAAATACTTCACCGAGTGCTTCTACGTAGACCTGAAGCTCATCTCCGCCCAAAATAATTTCTACCACGCCGCCTTCGAGGTAATGTAATATCGCAACAACATTCGCGAATAAAGTGCTTTTGCGGTTTTTGCATCCAATTCCCTTCTGGAAGAAATTACGTCTTATTGATGATGTGAAACTTTGCGTCTTTGCGCCCCTGCCTACCGGCAGGCAGGTTTGCGGTTAAACTCCCTGATCTTCATATACCCACAATAAAACAGGGCATCAGAATATCAGATGCCCTGCTATTATCTATACCCTTGCGGGACTTATCAACTTCTTCCTTAGCGATGTCGAAAGGGACCTTTCAACCTATTACCCATTTAACCTTTTAACTCTTTAACTAGTTCACGACTACCTCATCACGCTCACCTTTCCTCTCTTCACCATATTTTCACCATCAGTGATCGTGTAGAAATACAATCCATCTGCAAGCAAAGAAACATCGACGTTGTCTTTTCCGGTAAGTGTCTTTGTAGCTGCAAGCTGCCCGTTTACAGAGAACAAACGGAAAGTAGATCCTGCATTATCGCCTTCTATGTTCAGCACACCAGATGTTGGGTTAGGGTAAACATTCACGTCATTGCCTGCAATTACATGCTGCACACCTGATGCAACTACATATACCATAGTAATATCATCCACATAAAGCGTACTGCTATCTAATCCGCCCGTCTGTCCGCTGCTTGCAAACAGGATACGGGCTGTATCTGCTCCATCTACTGTATCTGTATAAACTACGGTTGCAGTTACCTGTGTCCATGTGGTAGAAGGGCCTATTTTCACAGATCCTGTACCTACAAGCGAATCAATGCCTGTTGATGTTATGTGGCTATATATGTTCACATTGAGTGAACCGCTGTCTATGCCACCTGGCAAACCGGTAAGGCTGTCCAGGCCCGCTGTATAACGCACCCATGCACTTACAGTTTTAACCCTCGATGTAATAGGCGTACCACCGCTATAGGTAACTGCACTTGCGAAACTACCACCGGCTAACAATGATGCAACATTTACCGCTATTGCCGAGTTAGAAAGCATCCCGGCAAAATAACCAAGTGTATCTTGTTTTAAGGTCATCATTTTTGCAGATGAGGAACCCCCATGTACTATTGTACCTTCCTGGAATAACTGCGCATGCCAGTTAGAGCCTGCACCAATGAACGAGCCAAATGCTTCTCCATCAGCAATAACGAGCGAATCAAGACCATACCAGCTTGTCGGAGCATGAATGGTAAAAGAAGGTGAAGTTCCTGTTGTTCCGCTACGCCATGTTTCCATACCTGCGTTTGCAACGGTTTGTGCCATTGCGCAATTACCTGCTACAAGAGCGGCTAATAAAAAGTAGATTTTTTTCATCGGGTTGGTTTTTGTTTGTTTATATTTTGTGCAAATTAATGCTTTTTCTAATTATTTATTTCCTTTAGGCATTTTTGTATAGCATCAAAGTTGGGTATATCTGATGCGTTTTCCAAAACTTCTGCATACCGCACTATACCTTTCTTGTCTATTACAAATGCCGAACGCTTCGATACACCATCCATATCGTTGAACCAATGCTCATAAATAGTGTCATATGCCGTTGAGGCGGTCTTATTAAAGTCGCTCAGCAGCGGAAAATTCAGGTTTTGCTCACTTTTAAATTTTCCCTGTGCAAAAAGAGAATCCACCGATATGCCATATACCTGCGCATCCAGGTTGTTGTAAGTTGCAATATTATCCCTTGTCATACATAGTTCCTTGGTGCAGGTACTGGTAAATGCCAGCGGGTAAAAAAGTAATACTACATTTTTTCCTCTTTGTTCACTGAGCGTTACCTTGTTCTTTTCCGTATCGCGGAGTGTAAAATCCGGTGCTTCTTGTCCTATCTGTATTGCCATAAAAATATTTTGTGCATAAAAGTACTGGTTTTGTTTATTCTAACGGCGTCAAACACATTAAAATAATGTCAATAATTTCACTTTCTGTCAAAAATGCAAATTTAACAGGTTAAAAATGTCAAATTGCCTGCCAAAATAGCGACATTTGCAGCCCTGTTGAGGGTGGCACAGAATGTGATTGCCTTTGTTTACAGAAATCAAAACTCAAAAAAATAATAGTTATGGCTAAAAATTTAAGCATTACCCCACTTCATGACCGGGTAATAGTGAAACCCGCAGCAGCGGAAGAAAAAACTGCCGGAGGTATTATCATACCGGACACAGCAAAAGAAAAACCACAACGCGGTATTGTTATGGCAGCAGGCCCCGGTAAAAAAGACGAACCAATGACCGTAAAAACCGGCGATACCATTTTATATGGTAAGTATGCCGGCACAGAAGTTTCCTTCGAAGGTGATGATTTCCTCATCATGCGCGAAAGTGATATTCTGGCCGTTATCTAATAATTTGAAAATTTGAAAGTGTGCTCATTTGAAAATGCACACAAAATCAGATTTTCAATTCCAAAAAAATAAGAATTTTCAAATTTTCAAATTACCTAATTTCCAAATTAAACAATTATGTCAAAACAACTTTTCTTCAATATCGATGCCCGCAACAGGATGAAACGCGGTGTGGACATACTGGCTGATGCAGTAAAAGTAACCCTCGGGCCAAAAGGCCGTAACGTGGTTATCGAAAAAAAATTCGGCGCTCCTTCTATCACTAAAGACGGTGTTACGGTTGCTAAAGAAATAGAACTCGAAGACGCTATCGAGAACCTGGGTGCGCAGATGGTGAAAGAAGTAGCTTCAAAAACTGCTGATATCGCAGGTGATGGTACTACTACTGCTACCGTACTCGCTCAGTCTATCATCAGCGAAGGCCTTAAGAACGTAGCCGCAGGTGCCAACCCAATGGACCTGAAACGTGGTATCGACAAAGC
>CAIJNJ010000052.1 GCA_903821975.1 uncultured Bacteroidota bacterium | reverse complement strand
GGTTTTGCAGAGCTATATACGCAACTTCAAAAGACACTTGGCGCTACACAGCGTGTGCGTGAGCTCCTAAAGGAAATGACCGAAAATGTATCGCCCGAACAAGTTGCATTACAGGATGAATACAAGCTCAGCGGGAAGGTCTCTCTGGTAAATATTGGGTTTAGTTACTCATCCCGCAAAGAAACCGAAGTGCTGAAAGATATTAGCATTGAGGCAGATAAGGGGCAACAGATAGCCATTGTAGGGCCCAGCGGCGCAGGAAAGAGTACTATAGTGTCTTTATTGCTGCGGTTTTATGAACCGGATAAAGGGCAGATATTGTTTGATGGTAAACCAGCCTCAGGCATACCACTTACACAATTGCGCAAACAAATGGCACTTGTACCACAGGATATATTATTATTTGGCGGCACCATTTTTGAGAATATCGCATACGGAAAGCCTGATGCCACGCTTGATGAAGTAAAAGCCGCGGCCCAAAAAGCCAATGCACATGATTTCATTTCAGGGTTCCCCGAAGGGTATGATACTGTTGTGGGTGAGCGGGGTATAAAACTTTCCGGTGGTCAGCGCCAGCGCGTAGCGATAGCCAGGGCTATTCTAAAAGATCCTGTTATCCTGTTACTCGATGAAGCAACCAGTTCACTTGATTCCGAGTCAGAATCACAGGTGCAGGAAGCTTTGCAAAACCTGATGAAGAATCGCACCTCATTTGTAATAGCACACAGGCTGTCCACTATTCGTAATGCAGATAAAATAATAGTGCTTGAGGATGGCAAAGTAAGAGAAAGCGGCACCCATCAGGAACTCATAAACATTGAAGAAGGCCTGTACCGTAACCTCAATAAACTACAGTTATTTGAAGGATAATTTAATACCCTGATCGTTAGCTTACGACTAATAATTATCCACGCAAAACGTAAACTTCTCCACGAGTCTCTTTGAGATAGGCTCTTTCATATCATTATGAAACCAGTCCTGCGATTCGACATTCAAAAGCCATAACTGTGCCTTGATCTTTTTTTTATCAATCCGTGATCTTATCTGGCAGGTGATCGGGATCCTATATTCTTTGAAAATATCTTTCACTCTTGCCTGGAACACCGCATTGCATTGCGGGTGTATTCGTTCATTATAATAATCTAGCTCAGTTAACAGGTGATCCATTGGTAATGATTAGAAGTTCAAATCTCCGGAATATTTCACAAAAATAAATTGATTTCACAAAGATATAATATGGCAGCCGTAAAATGTTGGTATTCATAGTAAAGTAACCTGCAGGTCAAAAAAAATGCCCCATAGAAATGGGGCAACGATTAGAATTGTTATGAAAAAAACCGCAAAAGGTCGAAATTGGTATCTAATTGACTTGGAAAGAAGAAGAAAGTTTAATTCAGACACAGAACATTAATTTGGAATACACGTTCATTCTTTACATTAGCAGCAATATTTTTGTAGTTTTGTAGTAGTCTCGTATCAATCATATAGCATGTCGAAACACCTACTTACACTTCTGGCAATTGGTTTGATCATATTTGTATTGAGTAGCTGTCATGCCCCACGCTATTACACGACGTATTCGATGAATAAGAAGACTTATCACCAGCATTACAATTCATATCACCGCAGATGGTATAAGAAAGCTTACCATCACTGGGTTATCTGATCAACGTTTTTTACTATATTCACTGCCGAAAATATTATTGATGAGAAAATTGCTGTTCCTGCTTATTATGCTGCCCTGTTTTTCAAAGGCGCAGGAACGCTATACCGGTCGCCTCGATGTAAATGAAATCGAAGGCCCGGCACATACTGCCGTGAAAAGATCATCCTGGCAGGTACTCGAGCGCGGCGACCTGCGCAAGAATGTGAATACTTTTTTCAGGTTCTCCAGCATAAACGGCACATGCTACCTTGATCTCAAAGTGATACATGGCGGTGATTTCTTTATCGTACCCAGGAATGGCGAGCTTAAATTTAGGCTAGAGAATGGCAATTCAGTTACGCTTTACAGTACGAAATATACAGCCACTACAATTGGCGATGGCGCAAGGGCATGGGGTGGCAGCGGCGCTGAAGGAGCAACACTGTCATATACACTTACCACAGATGATATTAAACAATTGCTGCACGACTATGTAGACAGGATAAGGATATATACCGGAGAGTGGTACGTGGAGAAAAGAATTACCGAATATCACAGTGAAGTTTTTATGGACGAACTGGCCCTTGTTTACTATTCGAAGTAGACCATATTAATTTTATATTATTTTCTATCTATCTCATTATTAAGTTTTATTATAGATTTTATCACTACTTTTTTGTTTGCAGGCTATTGCTTTGTTAACGTCCGGTTATTATATTTGTTTCATGGAAACTACCGGTATACAAAAAAGTATCATCAAAAGGCTCAACAGCGGTATGAAGTTCGGCCTTTATGATGGCGGCAGGTCCTGCTATTTCGAAGATGGTATGAGAGTAAATTATAAAGAATTGTGGGCGGCTTTGAGGGAAATTCATAACCTGGATAAATCGCATAACAAGACATTATTTGAGTTGTGTCCTGATACCTACCTTGGTATTTTCCCCTATAAATTTCATAAGTTTACGTGGACCAAGAAAATATTGTCACTGATCCCGGGGTTGCATGGTTAATATGATTTTCAGGTAGGTCTTTTATCGATAGTCTAAAATCAACTCTTGTATATGCGCAAATATTGCTTGTTCACGTTGTTTATCATTGCGGCATATAGCAATAACAAGGCAGTTGCACAACATGCGAATGTGACCCCGGCACAAACAAAAAACGCACCGGCATCTGCTGATCCCAATGATGCAGATATGGTGTTCATGCAAGGTGGCGCTTTTATGATGGGCAATAATGATAAAGGATATAACGAAAAACCAGCGCACCAGGTCTCGGTCAATGATTTCTTTATCGGTAAACACGAAGTAACAGTTGCCGAATTCCGCAAATTCATCAATGCCACACATTACCGCACATCAGCAGAGGTGCAGGGCTGGACCTACGTGTGGAATGGTACTACCATCGTTAACCAGAATGCGGTTACATGGGAGTTTGATGCTTTCGGATTCAAAAGAAATGCGAGCCAGGAAAATCACCCGGTCATCTATGTTAGTTATAATGATGCCGTGCAATACTGTAAGTGGCTGAGTACAACCACGAAAAGAAAATACAGGCTGCCCACCGAAGCGGAATGGGAATATGCAGCAAAGGGTGGTAACAAATTAGGCAAATGCAATTTCAGTGGCAGCAATGATGTGGACGCTGTCGCCTGGTATAAAAATAACAGTGGAGGGCAAACACACCCTGTAGCACAAAAGCAGGCCAACGAAATGGGGATCTATGATATGAGCGGCAACGTGGCCGAGTGGTGTGCAGACTGGTTTGATGAAAAGTATTACAAACTCAATGTGACCGATAACCCGCAAGGGCCGGCTACCGGGTCTACAAGGGTTTTACGTGGCGGCTCATGGTTCCTGGAGCCGGGATTTAACCGTACTTCTTCCCGCTCAGGTTACGATCCTAATTTCAGCAGCGATTATAACGGCTTCAGGGTAGTAAGAGAAAAATAATGCCAGGCAGAATTACTTCTGCAGGTACACAAAATCCATAACAGACATATCCGGTCCCATATTACCCTGGACACTTGTGCTATACAAAGTTCCATTGATGTTACAAGAAACAACCGGATCGTAACAGATATACGGTGAGTGGTCTGATATGAACCCCGATTTATAGGTGAATGTATGATGTGTAATCGCTCCTTGCGTAATACCGGTTACCAGGTAAGTTTTGCTTATTACCGGCATCACTATCTTATAATCAAAGCCCGGGGATAAAACAGCTAGATCGAGCGTATCAGCATTACGCACAGAGAAAACAAGTTTGGAGGAATCTTCCAGGTTGTCAAACGCATTATCCTGTTTGTATTTATAGACTATACCCGATGCAAGATCGGTAGTATCGAAGCCTGTCCCAAAGATCGCGAGTACCGGGCTTGTATTGCAGGTTACGTCTACACTCCTCTTACAGGATCCGAATACAAGTAGTGCGCCAAGACATAAAAATAACGTTGTCCTCATAAAAAAGTTTACAAAGCAAAAGCAATTTCCATGCCAGTATTTTATTTTTAACTGTGGGTTATACTATCGCCTGATGATGAATGTGGCGCTTTCCATTGCCCCGTTGTGCGTTGCGCGCAGGAAGTAAACACCATCTTTGATCTCAGCGGTGTTTATACGCACTGCTTTTTCGTTACCCGTTAGCTGGCTTTGATATAGCGTTCTGCCAAGGCAATCATAAACGCCTATACTGTTGTAGCCACCTTCATTCAATGCCACATTCAGAATGCCATCAGCCGGGTTGGGATATACCGCCATTTTCGCAGTAGCAGGAGTTATGTTCCCTGCCTGCAGCACTGTTTGCAGGAATTTGGCAAGGAACATATCGGTAGTGCCGGTGTTCGTAAAATTGGTCAGCAGGTTTGTACCGAAAGCAAATGTAGAATCGCTGAAATCACCGGCCAGGTATATGTTGCCGGGTGGGTATATAGCAACCGAGTTTGCATTGCTAGTTGGGCCGCCTGTTGTATTGGCCCACAAAACATTGCCTGTTGAATCGTACTTGGCGAGGAACAGGTCTTTTGTACCGGCACTGTCATTGGTAAGTGTAGTAGCACCAAAGCCAATGCTGGCGCTGCCGAAATTACCTGCAATAACAACGTAAGAAGAATCATCAACCGCAAGCGAGTACACATAATCGCCGGCAGTGCCGCCGTTTCTCTTTGCCCATAGTACTTTGCCATTCGTGTTATACTTTGCCACAAACAGATCGTAACCACCACTGTTGGTAAGTGTAGTGGTGTTAAAGAGCAGGGTAGAACTCGCGAAATTACCGGCAACATAAATATTGCCATGTGCATCCGTGCCCAGTGCGGTAGCGGCATCATCATTTGTACCTGCGGCATTTCTTGCCCACTGCACTACTCCTGCAGAATTAAATTTCACCAGGAACATATCGTCAAAACCGCTGCCGCTGTTGGTGAGTACCGTATCACCAAAACTGATCAGGTTACTGTTGAAATCACCGGCAACGAAAATGTTACCTGATGCATCAACCGCAAGTGCGTTACCGTAATTAAAACCGGCATGGCCGCTGCCAATAGCCCAAATATAATTACCGGCACTGTCGTACTTGATCACAAACACATCATCTGTTGTGGCAAGTGGATTTTTCACGGTGTCTGTTCCGAAGACCAGGTACTTGCTTTCAAAACTGCCGGTAACGATCACATTACCTGAAACATCTGTTTTCACCGCATTGATGCGGTCATCCATTGTGCCGCCAGATTTTCTTGCCCATATCACATTTCCCGATGCGTCGTATTTTACTACATACATATCGCTGGTGGCTGGTGTGCTATCGTTAGTAAGTGTAGTTGTTCCAAAAACAATTGATGAGCTGTAAAAATACCCGGCTACATATATATTGCCCCATGCATCAGTGGTTACAGATGTTGCATAGTCGTTATCGCTGCCACCGGCGCTCCTAGCCCATAGCACATTTCCATTTGCGTCATACTTGGTAAGGAATATATCTGTATAGCCTGTGGTATTATTGGTAAGCGGGAATGTGCCGAAGGGTACAGTGCCACTGGAGAAACTGCCGGTCACATATACATTGCCCGATGCATCAGTGGTCACAGATGTCGCGGTCTCATTGCCGCCCTCACCCGCATTGGTAGCCCATACCCAGCCCTGCGCCACACCATGGGGAAGGAATGTAACAGAAAGCAGCACAAAAATGAGAGAAAGTATTCTTAGGTTCATAAGCTGTATTTTGATACAAATCTAATTCTTTCCCTGCAATGGGTATCCCCTGAATAATGGCAAGCGGTAAAAATGAATAAATTTATAAATAAATAACATTTGCAGTATAAAACAACTCGCAGCCTTTTTTAGCATACCCGCATTTCTTTTGTAGCTTTGCTGCTCTTCACGCAGTTGTCCCATGAATACGCTTAACATCATCGTTGTCTCCGTCATAGTTGTTTTTGTTCTTGCTGCACTTTATATGCAATACAGGGAAAGCGTAGAGGAAAAGAGACAAGGCAGCAGGCGCTACAAACGCCACAGCTCAAGGCAGCGCAGCGAATAAATCTGGTATTATTACCACGTGCTTACTATCGCATGGCTTAGTTTCAACCG
>CAIJNJ010000051.1 GCA_903821975.1 uncultured Bacteroidota bacterium | reverse complement strand
ATGAACGCGCTTTTTCAATAGTTGCAATACCCAGCAAATGACCTAGTTTCATCCCACGCATGTTTTCAGCCACCGTCATTTTTGTAAGCTCGTAAGTGCCGTTACCTTTATTTTTTAAAGAGCACGTACCCACAGCCTCGCCATTATGCATAGCCACAAGTATACAGCCGCCCTTGCTGAGAATAAATTTTTCCGGATCGTCAAGCACTTCAATATCCACATTTTCCACCATAAACTTCTTTTCTATCCACGCTATATTCAGTGCCTTGAATTTTTCGTGGTGCGAAGGGTTGTAGTCAACTATCTCTACGTTATTCGACTGGGTCATTTTTTTTAGGATTATGATCGCTCTCGATCAGGCAAAATTGCACCTATTTTTAAAAACAAAACAGATACAATATTTAAAATATTGAGCGGTACAGTTATTTTTCTGCAGGTGCATTATTGCAATATCCTTATAAGAAATACCAATTTATGAGGAACAGTGTATAACTGAAAGGTGTTTTACCTTTATAGAAACAAAACCATATGAAGCGCAGTGAATTTATCAAGGGGTCAGCGATTATAGGGGCATCAATTGCCATTCCTAATTTATTGAGGGCCGCATCGGGGCTAACTGCCGGTGGAAAAGAAAGAAGGGTGCGCCAGGTGATAACAGCTAATAGAACAATGGTAGGTACATTGCCGGTACTTCGTTCGTTTGCCGGGGATAATAACGACTATGTTTCACCCTATGTATTCTTCGACGAGTTTGGCCCTGTGATGGTAGACCCGAAACAAAAACCATTGCGCGTAGATGCCCACCCGCATGCAGGCATTATCCCCACAACTTACTTCCTGGCAGGCAATGGCCATCACCGCGATAGTCTTAATTACGACCTGCAGATAGGCAAGGGAGATTTTATGATGTTCACATCAGGTAAGGGAGCCATACACATGGAAGAGACAGGGCAGGGGCTCTATGAGGATGGCGGCCTGTACCACGGTTTCCAGATATGGCTGAATATGCCCTCAAAATATAAATTCGTAGACCCCGCCACAGCAGTCTTCCGGCCCGATAAAACAGCGAAGATCACAGAAAAGGATTTCTCAGCCAATGTGGTGCTCGGAGAACTCTTCGGTGCAAAGTCGAAGATCGAGACCATGTTCCCCGCGTTTTACTTTCACATAAACCTGCAGCCCGGTGCAAAGCTCAGCATCCCCACCGATCCGCAACACAATGCATTTATATACGTGATAAAAGGAAAGATAGAAACGGAAGGAAGAAAAGAGATAGACCAAAACCAGGTAGTGCTGTATGAGCGCGGCGAGAGCCTCGTGAATATTTTCAGCTCAGGCGAGGCAGAGATACTCATGCTCGGCGGCAAGCCGCACAACGAGCCGGTATATGCCTACGGCCCCTTTGTGATGAACACCAAAGAAGAGATAGAAAAATGTATCAATGATTACCAGTCCGGCAAAATGGGTAACCCGCAGGTAGTGGATGCAGGTAAGATGAAATAGATAATTCAAACCAACTTTTAACAATCACCAATGTCATACTGCAGCGCAATAGAAAATATGCAGGGCGATAAAAAAGCCTTGCACAAAGGTTACCACGATAAACTATACGGCTTTCCTATACACGATGATAATGAACTGTTTTGCCGTCTCGTGCTCGAGATCAACCAGGCAGGGCTTAGCTGGGAAACCATCTTAAAGAAAGAAGCTACTTTCAGAAAGGCATACCACAATTTCAACATCAAGAAAGTAGCCGCCTACAAAGAAGCCGACCGCGAACGGCTGCTGGCAGATCCCGGCATTATCCGCAACAGGCTGAAAGTGAACGCAGCAATAGAAAACGCAAAAGCCATACTGGGCTTGCAAAAAGAACACGGCTCATTTGAAAAATGGCTGGAACACCACCACCCGCTGACGAAAGAAGAATGGGTGAAATTGTTTAAAAAGACATTCCGCTTCACCGGCGGCGAGATCGTGAACGAATTCCTGATGAGCATCGGCTACCTGCCCGGCGCACATTCCCCCGACTGCCCCGTTTATAAAAAAGTGCTGAAAGAAAAACCGTCGTGGAATAAGGCTACTGCTTCACAAACTTCCTTATCTCCGTCCCATTGACCTTTACAAAGTAAACTCCTGCTGGCAGGTCAGCAATAGCAACATGTACTTCTCCGGCATTGCAGTGCTGGCTATACATGGTTTGGCCTAAGAGGTTAGAAACCGTTATTGTGCTGATTTTACCTGGTGCAGATATGGTGATCTGTGTGGTGGCGGGGTTAGGATATACCAGCAAGGCACTGCTAACAGAACCTGCCACACTTTTTACTTCGGTTGCCGCATCATATTTCATTACCGATGCAAGCCCCCCGGGGAACTGCTGGAAGCAGGCATAGGGGTCGCCGTTTTTGTCTATGGCCATGGTAGTGTTCAGCGCATCAAGCCCGGTAGTGAATCCCGGCGTTCCTGCAAATACCCAGTTGGCGCCATTATACTTCATTACAGTAGCGCCAAGATTAGACGTTGTGGGGTCTTCAAAGATCACATAGGGAGCGCCGTGGTTATCTATTGCTATAGTTATATTGTCGGCTTCCCCTGCCGAAAAGCCCGCTATACCTACATTTACCCAGTTAGTGCCGTTATACTTCATCACAGTAGCCTTCTGGCTCTCGGAGTAATCTGTGAACGCAACATAAGGAGTGTCTTTATTCATAGCCAGCGTTATCATATTAACGCCCTGCACCGAAAAACCACGGTTGCTAACGGGTACCCAACTGGTATCAATGAACCTCATCACTGTTGCTTTCTGCGTATCGCGGCCATCAGGGAAAGCCACATAAGGCACACTGCCCGATATGGCCATACTTACATATGCCACATTACCGGTATCAAATCTCGGAGTACCCACATTTACCCAGCTTGTGCCATTGTATTTCATCACTGTTGGTAAACCAAGGCATCCGAAATCGTCGAGGTACGCCACATAAGGAGTGCCTGCTGTGTCTATGGCGATGCTGATAAATGATGCCTGCTGCTGGGAGAATCCGGTATCCCCTACTACCACCCAACCCGTGTCCATAAACTTCATTACAGATGCACGGAAGCCTACCGTATTTATATCCATATAGGCAACATAGGGCGCGCCGCTGCGGTCTATAGCAATGGAAGTGTACTGCACCTGCCCCGGAGTGAAGCCCCGCCGGCCAACCGGAACCCAGTTGGTGCCATCATATTTCATTACCGTAGCCTGATATAATGATGTGCCTTCATCCAGGTAAGCCACATAGGGTGTTCCGCTGCTGTCTATGTCTATGGTTGCATTATCTGCCTGTGCTATCGAAAATCCCGGGCTCCCAACACTCATCCAGCTTTGTGCATTGGTATATAAAGAAGCAAATACACTAATACTCAGGATAAAATACAGAATTGCTTTTTTCATAGGGTATCTTTGAAAGTAAAGATAACAACTTTCTTTTATACCATCTTGTTGGTCTAAGTTGCTTCAATTACCCCACTAGCCCACTAGTCCAAGCATCTCGCTTGGACTCATATACCATAAGCGTCCCGCTTGCAAAATACAAGAGCGAAACACAGGACAACTTTTGAACCAATCTATACGAGACCTGCTTGCGTTGATTGCACTTTTGAGGATTATTTGGGAAGTATATGGAATAACTGGCAAGTACT
>CAIJNJ010000050.1 GCA_903821975.1 uncultured Bacteroidota bacterium | reverse complement strand
GAACGCCTGCGCTTCGTGTCCTTCGGTTAGTTCTATCATCGCCAGGGCCAGCGATGCATCCGCTTTATCATTCGACTTTTGCAGTTCCCTTAAGATCGCAGCAGATTCTGTGCGCTTATTTTCTTTCAGCAATTTTATGGCATCCTGGTAGGTCTGCGCTTTTAGCGACGGTAGTATTAAAAAGGCGGCAACGAATGCAATGATATTTTTCAATTTCAGTTATTTAAATGACCAGATGTAATCGCGATAAAAATAGTTTAAAACGTTAAACAGCTCATATAATTTTAAAAAAATAACCTTACAATTAATGGCCTGAAAGATATTCAGTTACCTTTATAAATTATATTATTATTTTCCAATGCAAGCCCGCTATATTCCGCTTATTCTTATCTTTTTGTTTCCTTTATATGCAGTCGGGCAAAACAAAGGCTATAACCTTTACGGGACCGTAAAAGCAAACAATGGAGAAGTTCTTCCATACCACCTGGTTTTCGATGTTAAGGGGAATAAACTATCCGGCTATTCGGTTACCACCTGGCCAAACGGACAAAAATATAACACACAGGTTACCGGAAATATTAATAGAAAAAAACACACACTTAGAGTAACAGAATTAAAACCGACTCTTTTAAAACAACCGGATAGTTTTGTTTTATGCCTTTTTGATGCAACGCTTTCATACAAGCTTATTGGTTCCAGGTATTTGATCGCAGGTACATTCATTGGCAAAGATATTGTGGGGAATCAGTGTAGTGACGGCACTATGACCTTCGAACAAGCCATCTCACCCGGCAGCATATTTTACCAGGAGAAAAAAGAACTTCCACTGCCAAAGCCACAAGCAGATACACCCATAAAACGAGAACCTGTTCCGGCGAACACTATCACAGAGGGTGTACAGAAACAAATAGACTGGAATACAGACACCTGTATCTTCGAAATATGGGATGGTGGTATTATAGATGGTGACGTTGTTACAGTCCTGTTCAACGACAAAACTGTACTAACCAACTATACGCTTGAAAAAGCACACAAACAAGTGCGAATACCCCTGGCAAACAAAACAAGGAATACCATCACTATCGTAGCTGAAGATGAAGGTGCAAACCCACCAAATACTGCTAATATAGGGCTCACAGATGGCGGCATATCGTATAATATCACTGCATACAACAATAAAGGGAAGAAGGCAACCATCATCCTTGTTAAAAAATAGAGATAATTTGAATATTACCGGATTGTCCCGATTACATGATATTACACCCTCAATTACTGCCTATTAACTATCTTGCACCCTCAATTATAATACAGGACTTCTTAAAGGATAAATTATACTTTTTGAATTTTGACTTTTTACTTTTGAATTTGAAAAATGGATTTTAAACGATACTTAGTTACTGCTGCCCTACCCTATGCCAATGGCCCGGTACATATAGGCCACCTTGCAGGCTGCTACCTGCCTGCGGATATATATGTACGGTACCAGAGATCACAAAAAAGAGATGTAAAATTTGTTTGCGGCAGCGATGAGCATGGTGTACCCATCACCATACGTGCCATGAAAGAAGGCATTACCCCGCAGGATGTTGTAGATAAGTACAATACCATCATAAAAGACAGTTTTGCGGAAATGGGCATATCATTCGATATCTATTCCCGCACTTCTAATAAAACGCATCACGACACATCACAGGCCTTCTTCACCAAACTGTATAATGACGGTGTGTTTGAAGAGCGCGAAAGTGAGCAATACTATGATGAGGCGAAAGATATTTTCCTTGCAGACAGGTATATCGTGGGCACCTGCCCGGTTTGCGGCAATGAGAACGCCTATGGCGACCAATGTGAAAAATGCGGCAGTTCATTATCACCGGAGCAACTCATCAATCCACGGAGTGCTCTGAGCAGTGCCGTGCCTGTGAAGCGCAAAACAAAACACTGGTATTTCCCGCTCGATAAATATGAGCAATGGCTGAAAGAGTGGATCGTAGACGGCAAGAAAGATAGCTGGAAACCCAACGTATATGGCCAGTGTAAAAGCTGGATAGACAGCGGCCTGCAGCCACGTGCCATGACGCGCGACAGCACATGGGGAGTACCTGTACCACTGCCTGATGCAAAAGGGAAAGTGCTCTATGTATGGTTCGATGCACCGATAGGTTACATCAGCGCTACAAAGGAGCTTACCAATCAATGGGCAGACTATTGGTGCCAGGAAGATACCAAGCTGGTACATTTCATAGGCAAGGACAATATCGTATTCCACTGCATCATCTTCCCGGCTATGCTGAAAGCACATGGCGGCTTTGTGTTGCCGGAAAGTGTACCTGCCAATGAATTTCTGAATATTGAAGGCGACAAAGTATCTACATCCCGCAACTGGGCCGTATGGGTAGATGAATATGTAAAAGACTTCCCAAACCAGCAGGACATGCTGCGCTTTGTGCTTTGTGCGAATGCACCGGAAACCAAGGACAACGACTTTACATGGAAAGACTTCCAGGACCGGATAAACAATGAGCTGGTAAACATCTTCGGCAACTTTGTGAACCGTGCATTTGTGCTTATGCATAAACTGTGCAATGGCCGCGTGCCAAAGCTGCACACCGAGTTAATGGATGATGCCGACAGGGCACTGGTGCAGGAAATTGAAAGTGCAAAGTTCAGGGTGGAAAACTGCCTCGAGAATTATAAGTTCAGGGATGGCCTGAACGAGGTAATGGACCTCGCCCGAAAGGGAAATAAGTACATGCAGGATAAACAACCGTGGATCACTGCGAAATCACTGGAAGAAACCCCTGCCAACCAGGCGCTTATTGACAACTGCCTGCACCTGTGCCTGCAGCTTACTGCCAACCTCGCCATACTCGTAAATCCATTCCTTCCATTTACGGCGCAGAAGATGTGCTACATGATGAAGGTAGTGGACCGTATGCTGGAATGGGAAAATGCAGGAAAGATAGATCTGCTCAAAACCAATTACCCTTTACGTGCACCTGAGCTGCTCTTCAGAAAAATAGAAGATGCTGAAGTAGCCGCACAGGTAGAGAAACTCAGGAATAACTTAACTAAATCCCTCCCGATGGCTATCGGGACAAAAATGGAAGACCAAACAGCACCTGTAAAAGCAGAAGCCGCCGCAGAAACTGCCGCCCCTGCTAAAAAAGCAGAGATCACCTACGATGATTTTGCCAAAATGGACCTGCGCGTAGGCACTATCCTCAAAGCCGAAAAAGTGGAAAAAGCTGATAAGCTGCTGAAACTGGAACTGGATATGGGTACAGAGATCAGAACAGTGGTTTCCGGTATTGCACTGCACTTTAAGCCTGAAGATATTGTAGGTAAGCAGGTGACAG
>CAIJNJ010000049.1 GCA_903821975.1 uncultured Bacteroidota bacterium | reverse complement strand
GGACGAGGCAGCCTGTACTGAGCTTGCCGAAGTGGGGCAAGAATGGGGCATTGATGTGTCAATCAATTTCTTTCAAGTAATTGATTATCAATTAAATAAAAAAAACAATGCCCCACTTTTTATTTTGATAAAAAATGGGGCATTGTAACAAATTTTTCTTGAGGATGGCATTTACACATAACCAGGGTAATCCCTTAATCCCATAAATCCCGGTTCAGACCTACTCCACCACCAGCTTCGTATTATACACCCCAGCTTCACTGCGGATGGTAATCGTATAAATTCCTTTGGCCACCCCGTTAAGCGGCAACTGGTAAGTATTGGTACCTGCAACGGCTACGCCATTCTTTTCCCTGGTGGTACGCCCGAAGATGTCCTGTAGTTTGATGTTGTATGCGCCGCCGTTCTTCGCATCAAATTCCACTGTAGCGAAATTACTTGCCGGATTTGGGTATACGTTGATGGCATTCTTTACCGCGGTTATGTTTTGTACGCCGGCAGGGTCGCAGACGGTGAACGCGATAGAATCAGAAGCGATGCCATTAGCTACAACACAAAGCGAATAGTTGCCCGGCGGTATTGTGGACGGAATAACAAAATAGGTAGAGTCTGATAAAGAATCCCTTCTCACACCCGTGCTGTTCCAGCCATAGGTAAAGGCATAATAAACGGTATCGTTGCTGGAGAGGCGTATGAGCGGGTAATTGGTAGCCATCTGCCAGTCGTCGCCATAAGCTGCTCCCTCCGTAATACCGTTGAACAGTTTACCGATAGCAAGGAAACTGTCGCAGGTAGCAGTTCTTACAATATTGTTGATGGTGGGCTTGCCTGCAGCAAGCGGGCCGCCCGTTGGTGTGAATACATAGTATTGGTCATCACCCTGCGAGGCATAAAGCACAGTGCCATCGGGTAGGCACAGCATATTGGACTGATAAGAAGGCTTGCCGATCGTATCTGCGCCACCGGGTGCCAGTATCCGTGTAAATGAATCTGTGAGATAATTAAAATCATAGAATTCCATGGGCGATAAAAACACCGTGTCCAGAATCGGGGTGTGCGAGAAAGCGCAAAGGATATGACCGTTCACCATCATCGCGGCTGCCGCATCGGGTGCACCCAGTGAATCTGGTATAACAGGCCCCGTAGCCCATGTGCCGTGGCTGGTAGTACCGGATGGTGTGTAAAATGCGGTGGTGCTGGAAGAGCCTAAGAAAAACGCGCGCCTGTCGGGCAGCAGGAAGGCTGCTCCTGTTTCATAACCATACGGATCATAAAGTTCCACAGGCACTGATGCATCACCCACCCATGTGTTGGATGCAGGGATATACCTTTCAGAGTTTGTAGAATAAACATCAACGAATATGAAACTATTGTCCGGTAGCTTTACCCAGGCTGATTCATTGTCAACACCAATAGTTGTAGGTCCTACGGAATAGGTATAGGTAACAGGGTCATAAATATAAGTATGATGAGATACAGTAGTGCCAGAGAGAACAACTGCCTGCAGCACTTTACCATCATTAAGTATTTCAGAGTTGGCATCAGATATGGTATCGGTGGCTAAAGGAAGCAAAATTTTTCTCCATTCGTCAATAGCCGGATTGTATATCTCACCAAAAGAACGACCGGTGCCATATTCACCGCCAGCCAGGTAAATGGTACCATCCTTAAGCACCTGGGTGGAGAAATAAAGACGGGAGTCGAACATAGGCGATATGGTGGTCCATGTACCGTTCACATAACTGCCATGAATATCCGGTATAAGGCGGTCCCATGTATTCCCATACACATCATCCGAGCCGGAAGAAGTTTTTACCAGCACGGTACCGTCTGTGAGTAATAGCATAACGCCATCGTTGTAGTGTGGTGCGCCGGTGGCTACCGGGGTCCATGTGCCCTGCGCCTTGCTGATAGTGGTAAAGCAAAGCATGCAAATAAACAGCAGCAATAACTTATTGCCGGTTTTCAGATTGGGAGTTTGTGGGTTCATTTTATTTGTGTGCGTGAACTAATAACCGCCGTGAGGTGGGTTACAGATAAATTTTACGCGTTAAAAGTAATGAAATATTGCTAATTTGAGGACTGTTTTTACTTATTTCCAAGATCCTCAATATATGGGCTGCAGGCAGGTGTGTGCTATACTTTTTACTGTTGTTTTATTTGCTCAATGTGCAAGCCATCCTAAGGTGACGTATTCTATACCCGCAAACTACCCCGAAGCCCGCCGCCAGCAGATAATAACGGCCTTTGAGAAAGGAAAGGAACTATACAAAGCGAATTGTTCGGAATGTCACGGCATCTTTACAAAAGGGAAGGACAAGGTACCTGATTTCAGCACGGTGCAGATAGATAACTACTCGGCAAGGTTTATGGGCGGTGACCCGAAAAACCACGCGGTGGCAAGAAAAATGAGTGCAGAGCAACTGAACCAGGTGCTTACTTTTCTGCGCTATAAAAGTAAGAATAAGAAGTAATGTATTAGACCTCCTCGGGAAAAGGGCACAACAAATATGGAAACTTTGCGCCTCTGCGTCCCCGCCTACCGGCAGGCAGGTTTGCGGTTAAACTGTAATACCGGAATAACCTATTCCCCTGCCAGCAGCACCTGCCATGCTTTGTTCACCTCTTTTGCTTCAAGCAGTTCCTTCGCATACAGGTGCAGGGCTTCTTTCTTTGCATCTTCATCGTGGGTATATTCCCTGAGTATCTGCGAAAGGCGGTCATCATTGAATACATCGCTCACAACAGGTATGGAAGTGCAGTTGCCCAGCATGCCCAGGTCGTTGCCGGAAAGCATTTTGCTACTGCGTATAGCATTTGGTAAAGCATCCACGCCTACGCCCAGTTCCACATTAGGTTTGTGTACCTCAAATACAGCGCTGCCTGATGCACGGCAATAATAATCGCCACCCATGCGGGCTACGAGGTCTATTTTATGCGGGTCTATTCGCCCTTGCTCATCAAGAATGTTATCGTCGATATGCATGCACACAACCTCGCATATCACCAGGTTGCCGGCGCCGCCTTCTTTGCCTGTTTCTATTACCTGCAGCAATTTACATTCCAGTTGCACCGGTGATTCCTTTACCCTGAAAGGTTTTACCATATCAGACTTTACCGGGGTAAAGCCTGCTTTTACAAATTCGTCCACGCCCTTCGGGTATTCGCAGCTACTCAGGTTCGCCTGCTGCACTATGTTGTAGTTCACTACATTGATCACTACTTCCTTTGTGGCGTAAACATTCTCGAGGGTATGTTTAATGGTATTATCTCGAACCCTGCGCGCGGGGGAAAAGATACAGATGGGCGGCTTGCTGCCAAAAACATTGAAGAAGCTGAATGGAGAAAGGTTTGCATTGCCTTCGCTGTCAATAGTACTGGCAAAGCAAATAGGGCGCGGTGCAACCGCCCCCAATAAATAAGCATGTAACTGTGCAGTCTTTATTTCTCCGGGTACTATCCTCATCGTTTATTATTTAATTGCGTAGAGACGCAAGCCTTGCGTCTCTACAGTTATGACTTGTGAAATATTAATTCCTTATCTCGAAATTAGAGAGTGTTACAAATTCATTTACACGCGCGTCTATATCAGCGCCGGTTATTTCTTTCATTCTTGTAGGTCCGAACTTTTCTACGCAGAAGGAAGCCATGGCAGAGCCAATGATAACCGCAGCTTTCATGCTCTCAAATGAAGTGTCGTTGATCCTTGCAAGATAGCCGATAAAACCACCGGCAAAAGTATCGCCCGCACCTGTTGGGTCAAATACATCTTCGAGTGGCAGAGCCGGCGCAGAGAATATTTTATCTTCATGGAACAACAATGCGCCATGTTCTCCTTTCTTAATGATAAGATACTTTGGCCCCATCTTTTGGATCTTGCGGGCAGCCTTTACTATTGAATGTTCCCCGCTAAGCTGGCGTGCTTCGCTGTCATTTACCATCAGCAGGTCTACCATGCCAAGGACGGTCTTCAATTCGTCCATAGCGATATCCATCCAGAAGTTCATTGTATCCATGATAATGAACTTCGGGCGTTTGCGCATCTGCTTCAGAACGCTGATCTGTATCGAGGGGGCGAGGTTGCCCAGCATTACATATTCACAATCCTGGTAGCTGTCCGGTATCTTCGGATCAAATTGTGCCAGTACATTGAGTTCGGTAACAAGTGTGTCGCGGGTGTTCATATCCAGATGGTAGCGGCCGCTCCAGAAGAAACTTTTACCATCAGGTACCACTTCCACACCTTCAAAGGTTACGCCGCGGGCTTCAAGCTGGGTGATCTCTTCCTTCGGGAAGTCGCCGCCTATTATAGAAACCTCTTTTATGGGTTTAATAAAATTAGAAGCCGCCCATGTAGCGTATGTTCCTGATCCGCCTACGATACGGTCTACCTTTCCAAAAGGGGTTTCCAGCCCATCAAACGCCATTGTACCTACCATCAATAATGACATATGTGTATAAAATTTGCAGCAAATGTAATGTAATGGTTGGGAATTTGGAATTTGGGATTGGATTTTGGTTGTGGGATTTGTTTTCAGACTATAAAATTTGGGATTAGCTTTGTGATATGAAGGCAATGATACTTGCTGCCGGTTTGGGCACACGGCTTAAACCTTTTACCGACCATAACCCAAAGGCGCTAGCTGAAGTGAACGGCAAGAGCCTGCTGGAGCACAACATACGATACCTGCAACGCTTTGGTATATATGATGTGATCGTAAACGTGCATCATTTCGCGGATAAGATAGAAGCAGCGCTTTATGAACATGATAATTTCGGCAGCGAGGTGTCTGTTTCAGATGAGCGGAGCGAGGTATTGGAAACAGGAGGCGGGCTAAAAAAGGCTGCAGGGTTCTTTGCAGGTGAAGAAGCATTTGTGGTAATGAATGTGGATGTGCTCACCAACCTTGACCTTGGGAAAATGATCGAAGCACATACCAACAGTAGAGACGCAATGCTTGCGTCTCCGGGTAATGCATCGCCAATTGCAACACTTGCCGTAATGAAGCGCGAATCATCCCGGATGCTGCTATTTGATAAGGAAATGACACTCTGCGGCTGGGTGAATAATAAGACAAATGAAGAACGTATCTCAAGGCAGGTATCGTCCTTGGATCTGTTTGCGTTCAGCGGCATACAGGTGCTGTCACAGGCGGTATTAAATAATATCCCGTTTGAAGGAAAATTCTCACTGATAGACCTTTACCTGCATCTTGCAAAAAGCCATACTATAAAAGGATATGACCATACCGGAAATATCTTTCTTGATGTAGGGAAGCCGGAGAGTATAGAAAAGGCGGAATACCTCTTTCAGTAATTCAAGCCATTATTTCTTTAGCCAGGCGGCAATGTCGAAAAGCTCTTCTTTGCTGATACTGTGCCCCATGCCTGCATAGCGGTGAAAATCAGGCTCCAGCTTAAGTGTTTTAAGATAGTCGTATGCAGCTTTGCCATTTTCAAATGAGATGCGCTCATCTACGTTGCCATGTGCAATGAATATCTTCAGTTGTTTTAATGCGGGAGATTTTTTTACAAGCGGTTTCAGGGAAGGGAATATCATGCCGCTGAGCACGCCAATGCCACGTAGCATAGCAGGTGCCGTGAGCCCCACCTGGTAGCTCATAATAGCGCCCTGGCTAAAGCCCATAAGGTAAACAGACTTTGCATCAGCATCGTATTTTGAAACGACCTGTGTTATGAATTTCTCTATCGTCTTCCTGCTGGCAGCAAGTTGCGCTGCATTGCCATCAGGTATATTGTTGACATTGGTCATTGTATACCACTGGTACCCGGACTGGGGTAGTTTATACGGAGCACGTGCGGCAATGATGATGTAGTTCTTCGGAAAAAAGTTTCGCAGTTCGAAAAGGTCCCTTTCGTCACTGCCATAACCATGTAGCAGGATAATGACAGGAGGATGTGCCGTCTTTTGAGTAGGGAGCTGCACAAGATATTTCAGCGCTAGCCCATCCTGCAGGGTGGTTTGCTGCGCATATAGATTGGTGATAAGAACAAAGATCGTGAACAGGAACGCAGATATCTTTTTCATGTGCAGTAAATTATTACATAAATATACTCAGGGCAGGTTAAAGTTCACTAACCGGCCTTTTATGTTTCCAGCGGCGGTGCGACCATAGCCAGCTTTCGGGCATCGCAATGATGTCTTTTTCAAGGCGGCGGGTATGTATCTCAGATATTTCACCATCAGTAGTAGCAGCGGGGTTTTCCACGATGGTCTCTGCAAACATTTCATAATAGCCCCTTTTTACTTTCTTTACACATGCATAAACGATAGGGAGGTTCATTTTTTTTGAAATGATCTCTGTGCCTTTAAATACAGGTGTATCCTGGTTGAGGAAAGTGGTCCAGTAGGCGCTTTCAGGCATAGGGGTCTGGTCGGATATGAAAACAGTGGCAGTAACCTCCTTTCTATGCGCCAGCATTTCTTTAAAGGCGCTTTTCATAGGAAACATCCTTGTGCCGAAACGGCTGCGCATCCGGAACATAAGCCTGTCGAAGTGCTTGTTTGCCAGCGGGTGGTAGATCACATCAAGGCGTTGTTTGCATAACAGGCTGAACGGGTGCCCTGCCCATTCCCAGTTACCAATGTGGCCCATTACTAATATCACACTACGGCCTTCGTCGGCATATTTTGAAAATACCGCAAGGCATTCAGCGTTGAACTTGCAATGCTTTATTATTCCCTTTTTGCTGATGGTAAGTATCTTGAAAGTCTCCACCATGAAGTCGCAAAGATTATGATAGAAAGCGCGGCTGATAGTATCGATCTCTTTTTCTGTTTTCTGCGGGAATGCGTTATGGAGATTCTGGAGTACTACCGTTTTGCGGTAGCCAAGACAGGTATAAAGTATGAAGTATAAAAAGTCGGAAAACAAGTAGAGCAGCCGGAAGGGCAGGATAGAGATGAGGTAAATAAACGGGAGCGTAATATAATAGACAATCGCAGACAATATATTTTGCTATTTGTGCAAATTTAAATTATTTATCTGAAACCCCTGTTTACAAGCCAAACGCAATTTGTACACCTCCCCAAACATGGTAGTTGACGGTGGTAAACTCATTACTAAGCAATGACTGGAAATACTCCAGGTAAATTCGGCGGTATACCACCACAAAGCCAAACCTGTTCTCGAAAACAAATGGAGTTATGTTCTTAGGGCTAATGGTGTATGGGCTTGTTTTGTCAAACAGGCCGCCTTCCAGTGTAGCATCATAGGCTACTGCATTCACTGCAGCATGTTCATAACCGTATATCCGGAAGTTTTTAGCTGTGGCTACGGTGGTTGTGAATGGTGAATCGAAATAGCCGAACATTATGGTTGTGCCGGCATTTATTTTGTCACTCAGCGTTCCAGCCCGGGCCATCGCGTCAGCATCTATGGATAGAATATGACCGAGCGAGAGCAACTGCTTTTCGTAGTCTACCTGGTAATTGAGTATTGCGTCATTATGCACCTGGTTTGGCCAGCCGTGCGGGGTAATATCTCCCAGCCAGCGGTGAATTGCTGTTTGCATCTCCATACCTCCCGCAGCCTGTCCTATCACACCCGTATTTAAGGATGTGGAAAACCGTTGTTTCTTTTGAGGGTCAATAGCAATGAGGAAAGTTTTCAGGAAAAAGCAGCCCGCAAAGGGCCTGTCGCCATAAAGGATATGCGGATCACTAATACTGGATGGCGTATATCCTTCGTGTTCCAGCCCAATTCCATACCTTATATAGCTGAAGTGCGGGTGAAAGAGTAACTTGCTGATCGGGAATTGTTTCACCCATGGTGCAACCAACTCCAGATGTATGCCTTGCGTATAGTATTTATCTGTTGAGGAGAAAAAATCATTTTCATAGTTGAGCCGGAAGTATTTATCACTGTTGATATTTTTATAAGACAAAGTATTATCTATGGCCTGTGACCTAACTATTATCGGTATAAATGCTATAAACAGGAGAGATAGTATGTGGCGATGATGCATAGGTATTAATGTACGAAAGCTATGCCATTAAAGTTTTAAAGAACTTATTAGGATATTCATTATTGTTTGTGCATATTTGTGTAGTAATAGTTATTTATGGCTTCTTACCTCGTAGCAGACAGCGGATCAACGAAAACAGATTGGTGCCTTATGAGAAAAGGCAAGAAGCCCGTGCACTTCAGTACGCAGGGTATTAACCCATACATGCAGAGCAAGGAAGTGATAGTGGAGTTGTTAAAAAAGGAACTGCCGTGGGACAATGCAAAATATAAGGCAGACCATCTCCATTACTTTGGAGCGGGAGCCTCTAACCCCGAGAAGCAGGCATTTCTTCACGGGATAATGAAGTCGCATTTCGGGATAAAGAAGACAGAAGTGCAGGGCGACCTGGTAGCTGCAGCAAGAGCGCTGTGCGGCGATAAAAAAGGGAGAGTGTGTATACTGGGTACCGGCAGCGCAAGTTGCTATTACAATGGTAAAAAAATAGCCGACCAGAGGCCATCACTTGGTTATATAGCCGGAGATGAAGGCGGCGGTAATTATATGGGCAAGCGTATTTTGCAATACTACGCATACGGCACATTTGATAATGAACTGAAGATCGCTTTTGAGATGCGTTTCGGGAATGACCTGCGGCAAATAATCAATACACTTTACCACCTCCCCAATCCGAACAGGTATTTGGCTTCATTTGTGCCCCTGCTGAAAGATTGTCGCGGCCACTACATGGTAGAGAATATTATAGAAGATTGCCTGAATGATTTTTTCCACACCAGCATATTGAAGCACCGCAATAGCTGGAACCTGCCGCTGTATTTTTCAGGATCGGTTGCGCATGAATTCCGTGATGTGCTGGAAAACCTCTGCGGCCAGTATGAACTGGAATTAGGCAAAGTACAGAAAAGCCCGATGGAAGGACTTATCAGGTATTATAAAGGGTTGATTAGTTGATATCTGATTGCTTGGCTTATGCTTGGTTAAATGGGCTAAATTTCATATCTTTGATTAAGTAAAATGACCGGTTATGTGGTATGATTATATTGAGCAGAAAAACGACGTTTTGGGCGGTAAACCCGTCATTAAAGGCACAAGAATAGCTGTTGACCTTATACTTGAAAAAATAGGCAATGGTGATACTATTGAAGAGTTGCTTCTTGCTTATCCCCGCCTGACAAAAAGCGAAATTCTTGCCTGCATAACTTATGGGGCAAATCTTGTGCGGAACGAAATCTTTATTGATGTTGCCTGATTTTCCGTTAATTATTGCTGATGAAAGTGTTGATGCAAGAGTTGTACGCAGTCTCCAAGATCATGGCTATTCTGTTTATTCTATAATGAATGAATCTCCTGGTATTACCGATGCCCGTGTAATTGAAATTGCTAAAGAAAGGAATACATTCATAATAACAGAAGACAAGGATTTTGGTGATGAACTGGTTTATAAACATACACAGAATGTCGGAAGCCTTCTTCTTCGCATTTCTGATTTGCCAATAGAATCACGTATTCACCTGGTTCTCGACGTTCTATCTCACTACGCTGAGAGCCTTGATGATTGTTTCTCCGTATTGACGTCTAAAAAATTGAGGGTGAGGAAATATTCTTAATACGGCTACTCCTCATTTACATACACCCTCTTCACCCTTTGCGATATGCTGGTCATTATTTCGTAAGAGATGGTGCCGGACCATGCGGCAAGCTGTGATACGGTGAGTTCATTGCCGAATATTATTGCATCATCACCTTCCATGGCATATGGGATGTCGGTTATGTCCACCATGCACATGTCCATGCAGATGGAGCCGACTGTTTTAGCAGGAGTCCCATTAATAAGTACATAGGCGTTGCCATTACCCAATGCCCTTGGGTATCCATCAGCATAGCCGATACAGATGGTGGCTATGCGCATATCGTGTGGTGCTATGGTATGGTGGCCATAACCTATATTGTCACCTTTTGCTACCTTGTGTATTTGTGCTATGGTTGTTCTGAGTGTGCTTATCTGCCGTAGTTTATTTGAAAGCACATGGCCGGTGTCTATACCATACAGGCCGATACCCAGCCGTACCATATCATGCTGCAGGTCCGGGTGGCGCACAATACCCGCTGAGTTACATAAATGAAATAGCGGGATATTCGGCAACTGTTCCATAAGATTGCGGCCCATCTCTTCAAATAGTTTGGCCTGCTGCCTTGTAAATATATCCTGCTGCGGGTCATCACTGGCGGCAAGGTGGCTGAAAATACTTTCTACCTGTATAGATGGATTTTCATTAATGATGGCAGCAAGTTTATCCATTTCTCCGGGTACAAAGCCAAGACGGTGCATACCTGTATCCAGCTTAATATGTACAGGGTATTTTTGCACCTGCAGAGTATTGGCAATGTTGATAAAAGCGGCGAGTGACCGGAAACTGAACAGTTCAGGTTCCAGCCGCCATGCTATCATTCTGTCAAACGAAGTGGCATCAGGGCTCATTACCATGATGGGCATTTTAATACCTGCTTTTCTTAGCCCGATCCCTTCATCGGTATAGGCTACGGTGAGGTAGTCTACACCGGCATATTGCAGCAGGTTGGCTATTTCATAACTGCCACTGCCGTATGCAAATGCTTTGACCATGGCCATCGTCTTCACGCCGGGCTGTAACTCTGCACGGAAAACGTTCAGGTTATGGGTAATGGCAGAGAGGTCTATAGACATTACGGTCTGGTGCACCTGCTGTTCCAGTAGTAACCCGATCTTTTCAAACGCAAACACCCGGGCGCCTTTCAGTAATATGGCCTCTTTATCAAAAGTGAGCAGGTGGAAATTCTTAAGCAGGTCGTCTGTAGACTTAAAGAAGATGCTCCGTATCTTTTTATATTTTCTGAACGAGGCTTTATTCTTGTATAGTGCAGGCCCTATGCCGATGAAACGCTGGATATTGCGCCTGCTGATAAGTGTCGCAACCTCATCATAGAGGTCCAGGTCGCGCTTACCTATCTGGAGCATATCAGACAGGATAACCGTGCGATGGTTATGCTGCTTTTGCTGCTCTAAATAATTGAGCGCAAGTTGCAGGGAGGTAAGGTCAGAGTTATATGCATCATTAATAATAGTGCAGTCATTGATGCCATGCCTAAGCTCCAGTCGCATAGATACAGGCTGAAGTTGCGTCATCTGCTCAGCGATATCAGTGTCGCTCATACCTAGCAGCAGCAATATGCACCAGCAATGTATTGCGTTCTCTACCGAGGCATCATCACTGAATGGTATTGTGATGCTTATGTCTTTGCCTTTGTATAAGGCAGAGATAGTTGTTTTAGTACCCTTCTTATTAATGAGTGATATACGCAGGTCGGCATCCTGTTTTTGCGACCATGCGAATAATTGCAGCGGCTCCTCGCTTTTACCGCCTTTTACCTGGTGCATGTATTGCACTATGCATTGGTTAAGCTCGGCATGGTCGCGGCAATATACGAGCTGTTTTGCATTGCGGAATAAAATGAGCTTCTCATTTATTTTCTGGCGGGCATTCAGAAAACCCTCGCTATGCGCCTCTCCAATATTTGTGAACAGCCCGATGGTGGGATGAATGATGCGTTCCAATCTTTCCATCTCTCCCGGCTGAGATATGCCTGCTTCAAATATGGCCAGTTGCTGGTCTTCTTTCATCAGCCATACGGAAAGCGGCACGCCCACTTGCGAATTGTAACTTTTAGGGCTGCGCACAGTATTGTATTTGCCGCTAAGCAACTGGTATAGCCATTCTTTCACTACAGTCTTACCGTTGCTGCCGGTAATGCCGATAACAGGGATGTCAAATTGTTTTCTGTGGCCGGCAGCAATAAGTTGCAACGCAGCCTGTGTGTCGCTTACCTGTATGATATTCGTGCCCTGCAGTTGGGTGGTATCAATAGCGTGGTCTACGATAAAATTACGAACACCCTTTTGCCATGCATCACGAATAAATGTGTGTCCGTCACGAAGTGCGGTTTTCAGGGGGATAAATAAAGCATCTGTAGGATGTTCGATGCTGCGGGTATCTATGCACAGTTCCTGGATGGCGGCATTAGTGTTCTCTTTGGCAAGCCATGAGCCATTACACCACTTCCTTAACTGCTCTATGTTTTCCATATGCCGTATAGCAAATATAGAGAAAGTAATATAGAGAAAGCATGTAATTAAGAATTACCCTATGTCTGTCCCGGATGGAAAATTGTTAATGGCAAATTGATCTTTCTAAGCGGTTATCTCTGCACTATTTCTTAGATTTGCTCCATGCATATCGGGTTGTATTTTGGCAGTTTTAATCCTGTTCATACGGGCCATCTTATAGTGGCAAATCATGTAGTTACCCATACGGAGATAGACAAAATATGGTTCGTTGTATCTCCGCACAACCCCTTGAAAGATTCTCATTCTTTACTCAATGAGCATGACCGTATACACCTGGTGAACCTGGCTATTGAGGATAACCCGAAGTTCAGGGCAAGCAATGTAGAGTTCAATTTGCCCAAGCCATCTTATACGATTGATACCCTTACTTACCTTACAGAAAAATTTCCTTTGGAGCGATTTTCGGTGATAATGGGAGCAGATAGTTTCCAGAACATACACCGCTGGAAGAACTTTGAGCAGTTAGTGGCCCGCTATTCATTTGTGGTATATAACAGGCCCGGTTTTGATATCGAAGACACTTACGGAGCTGATATCACTATTCTGGATGCTCCATTGCTGCAGATATCATCTACCTACATCCGCAGGCTGATAAAGGAAAATAAATCGATCAAATACATAGTGCCCGACCTGGTGGAGAAGTATATTGATGCCCACAGGTACTATGCCTCTGTCAAAAAGTGACCTTGGGCTGATTGGAGTTAATAGGTTAAAAGGGTATTTGGTTGCGGGAATTTGGATGATTTTTCCTGTAAATTGTTAATCTTGTATAAAAACCCATGAATCGGGCTATTTCTCCTGATATATATCAGGTATTCTGATAAACGGATTTAGTACCTTTGGCATGATATTTATTTGCTTGTTTATAAATTTCAAAACAACATTTTATGGCAAAGATCGGAAACACCATCGCTACATTATTGATCGGGGCAGCAGCCGGAGTGGCTGTAGGTTATTTATTGGCAACTGACAAAGAAACCCGCCAGGAAGACCTCGAAAAAGTAAAGAAAGGTTTAAACAACCTCAAAGGTAAATTTGCAAAGAAGGGGATGGATATGGAAGAAGAGATCTATCACTCATAATATCATAACCACCTGATGGGAATACTCAACCAGTTAAAGGAGAAAATAACGCAGTACCTGAATGTCTATATAAAATTGTTCAAGATCAATTTTATCGGCCGCTCTGCGAGTTTATTCAGCTATTTTCTTTTTGCGCTTATCTGTCTTTTCATCGCATTCTGCGTTATTCTCTTTATTGGTTTTGGGCTCACAGAAGTTTTCATCGAGGCCGGGCTCTCTAAGATGGTATCATTCTTTATTGTTATTGGCATATATATATTATTGCTGCTGATGGTGATGTTGCTTCGTAAACCGATTACCAGGTTTTTTGCGAGCGGCTTCATAAGGGTGCTGACAGAAGGCGATGAAGAAGATGAAGAAAAGGAAAGCCGTTAAAACAGACACCCTGCCAAAACAGAATATACAATGAGGCTTTATCCAAAAAAATTGCGGAATGTTGAAGATCTTGAGCGGGAGAAAAAACTGCTGCGCAAGGAGACCCGCCGTTTGGAAGACGAGGAGTTTCTATCGCTGGATAGTATTTTCAATAAAAAATCCAAGGACAATGAGGGTGGTGGTTTTGCATCGCTATTAGATCTTTTACCTGTTTCAAATCCTTTGGTAGGTACATTTATCAACCTCATTAAACAAAGGATATCGAAGAAGGCAGACAAGCCCAGGCAGGATACGGATAATAGTAGTGATAGCAAAAAGAAGGGTAAAAGCCCACTGAAAAAAATCGCGGTTGAGGTTATTGGTGGCTACCTGAAGTGGAAAGCAATAGAACTTTCTTTCAAAGGGATAAAGCACCTGGTAAAGAAACGCAAAGAAAAAAGAACTGTCGGCGAATAGTCCTAAGGCCAGTTATCATTCCCAAATCATTCCCTTCCTGCAATTATTACGCATGAATTTCATGTAGCGCAACTATAGGTATGCTTGCGCGGTGCGCTATTGCCTTACTATGGCTTTTATGGAATAATCCTTCAAAGAATGAATGTTTGCGTGGGATCATAACCAGCCAGTCGATATTGTTCTTCTTAGTAAAGTCTTCTATGGCATCATCAACATTTACTTCATACACGGTATGGAAATGGGGGTTTGCCGGGGCCAGAATTCTTTGTGCCATTTCATCTGTGATGGGCAGGTTGTCCCTGTTTAATACATCTTCCTGTGCATTCAGCACATGTAATTCTGCTTTCATGCTTAACGCAAGGTCTCTTAGTTGTATTAAAGCCGCATCGTTACCCTCATGTTTGTTGTCGAATGCGAAGCAAATCTTTTTTACCGGATTCCATGTTGCTGCGGCCGGTACAGCAAGTACCGGGTACTGCAGGTCTTTAAAAGCTTCAAGCAATATACTATCCCATGATGAGTGATCACTTGTAGTTCGGTTGCCTAATACTACCAGCCATGGTTCTGAATTCTCTTTGGCATATTTCTCCATAGCACTGATGATATTGCCGTCGATAACGATTCCTTGTATTTCCAGGTCGGGGTGAGACACTTTAAGCCTTGCTACAAGTTTTTGCATTTGCTGTTCAGAGTCACTTTGCGCATCATTTATCAAAGTGGCCGGCATAGGTATATCACTAAACATTACCGGGAAGACGAAGGAGTGTATGATCGTAAGTTGCGCGTTCTGTGTTGCAGCAAGTTGACAGGCGTAATTAGCCGCATTTTCCGCTACTGCGGAGAAATCGGTTGCAGTGATAATGAGAGGCATAAATGCATTTTTATGAAAGATATAAAAAAGATGCCATTAAGAGGGTAAAAGGGTTGAAAAGTTAATAGGTAAAAAAATAAAAAACACCTGAATAATGCAGGTGTTTTTATAGAAAAGTGAGGATGCTTATTTTTTTGCGGGAGCTATAAGCCGGAAGGCTTTTTTGAAAACGCAACCTGCGGTGCTAAGCAAAATATTGAAGTCAAGCCATACACTACGGTTTTTCATGTAGTATATGTCCCATTGGATACGTTTGCGTAATTCGCGCTCTACGCTGATCTCACCTACATAGTCTTTTATCTGTGCCATTCCAGTCATCCCGGGCTTTACTTCAAGGCGCAGGTTATAATAAGGTATGCATTCAGAATAATAACGGGTATGAAAAAGCATATGCGGACGAGGGCCTATAATGCTCATGTCCCCTAAAATAACATTAAAGAACTGTGGTGTCTCGTCAAGGTGTGTTATACGGAGAAACTTCCCTATTGCTGTGATCCGTTTGTCATTAATAGAAACCTGCTTAATGTCGGCCTCGTCGTTGAGGTACATGGTGCGGAATTTGAAGCAATTGAATTCTACGCCCAGGTAACCTGTACGTTTCTGAACAAAGAAAACAGGGCCTTTTGAGCTAAGCTTTATTAATAAAGCAATAATTGGTGTAAGCCACGACATCACCAATAAAATAAATATTGCGGATGTGGTAAAGTCCATTATTCGCTTTACAGTATAGTAATATGTAGCCGGTTCATGATCAAGATATTGCCGATTCATTTCATGAAACATGTATCGGATGCTTGCCATATCGGACTGAGGAATAACCTGTATAGGGGCAGTTTCAATGGCAATATCCAGTGTGGCCTGTTGTTTCATTTAAAAAAAATAGTAAGATTTGATTTAGTAACCAGCAAAAATCGTGCTAAATTTTAAAATAATAAAATTATTTTATTATTATTCGAT
>CAIJNJ010000048.1 GCA_903821975.1 uncultured Bacteroidota bacterium | reverse complement strand
CCCGGGCTATTGAGTGTAATAAAGCGGCGGCCAATGCTTTTATAGATATCGTCATAGCCGATTTTTTTGAGGCGAACACCTTCCAGAACACGTGAGCGCAACTCATCTGCACCCAGAATGATGATACCTGCATTTGCAGCGAGGCCATTGGCGAGCAGAACCGCAAGATGAAGGACACGGTCTTTCAGTTTGTGCGCATCGTCGAGTATTACGAGGGGTTCATCTTTATCTGTTATATAATTAGTGAAGGATTGCAACATCTGGGGAACTGTTCCTTTGGCATCGAGGCCGGCGGTTTTCATTAATGCCGTCATAAATGATTTGCGGTTGTAGTCTTCATTACATGCGAAGTAGCATGTGTTGTCATTTTCGCGCGCGTATTGTGTGGCGGAGAATGTTTTACCCAGGCCGGTGCCGATGGCAATGCCATAGGTCATTGCATAATGCTGGGCATCACTGAAAAGAATACGGAGCAAGAGGTATGCTGCGGTATCTGCGGGCTGCCATTCGCCGCAATAAAAACCTACCTGGCGGGCGATGGTGTGCCACATATGATCGCTGAGCAGCTCCCAATTATTGTTTTTTACCTGGGAAATGGTTGATGAGCTGATGCCCTGCAGGCTATCTGCTGCGAGTGATTGGGTGGCGAAGTTGGCGGTATAACGGAGGAGCGCGTCTTTTACCTGTTTCTTTTGTTCGTTTGTCATATATACTGTTTTTTAGGTTACTGATAGTGGTAGGTTAGTAAGTTCCCTTCGACTTCGCTCAGGATGACAAAGGGTTGATAGGTTAAAAGGTTAAATAGTTAATAGGGTAATAGGGGCTGTTTTATGAAAAAATAAAGTGATAGAGTTTATTTTTTGTTTGGGTCCCTTAACTCCCGAATATTTGGCATAAATTGTTTTTATTTAGTATTTTTGATATCATATTGTCAATCTTCGACACAAAGATATTCCATTTTTTTTGACAAATCCAAATTTTGTGGAAAAATAATCTTACTTTTGTGGTATGTACTTAGCCAGCAACTTAAAATTTCTCAGGAAGAAATCGGGCAAAACGCAGGATGCGCTTAGCTCTGAGGTGAAAATTGGCCGCACAACGATAGCCAATTACGAATCGGGAATCAGTGAGCCAAATGTGGAGACCTTACTCACATTTGCCAATTATTTTGGAATTTCTATGGATGACCTCCTGTCAAAAAATATGGAGGGGCCTCACCCTGCCCTCTCCCAAGGAGAGGGTTTTAGTGAAAAAGACCTGATGTTAAGGGCTGCATTTCCTGCGAAACCCAGCGGGGGATACAGCGGCATTCCGA
The DNA here is from genome assembly GCA_903821975.1 of uncultured Bacteroidota bacterium. Lineage (GTDB taxonomy): Bacteria > Bacteroidota > Bacteroidia > Chitinophagales > Chitinophagaceae > Nemorincola. The sequence goes on along the minus strand of CAIJNJ010000048.1, from coordinate 1,676 downwards.
AAATAATAACTGTAGACAATAGCGGGAATGACAACATTATATATGTACCGGTGAAAGCGAGGGCGGGGTACCTGTCAGGATATGGTGATGCTGAATTTATGGAAACACTGCCCACCTTCCGGCTGCCGGGGTTGAATAATGCAACCTACAGGATGTTTGAAGTAGATGGCCCGTCGATGGCGCCGAATGTGCTGCATGGCGACCGTATAATAGGTGAATGGATAGACGCACTGGATAAGATACGCGATAACCGCGTGTATGTGGTAGTGCACAAAGGCGGCGTAGCCGTGAAGCGTGTGGTGAACCGCCTGAAAGAAAGAGGCAAACTATATCTAAAGTCTGACACCATAGCACACCGCCATGAATTCCCGACACTGGAGATAGACCCGGAAGATGTGAAGGAAGTATGGTATGGCCGTATGAAAATAAGCAGCGACTTCAGTGAACCAGCCGAAGTATACCATCGCCTGGCAGACCTGGAAATGGACGTGATGGAAATGAAGAACTTAATTAAAGAAGCGGATAAGCTGAAAGGAATGTAAGTTGAAAGGGTTAATTATCACTCTAATAATATTCTGTAAATTTATATGGCCGGTTATCCGGCCATTTTTTATGAAATATGGTTTCCTACTCATATTCTTTTTCTCCCACCTTATTTGTGGCGCACAAGGAACTGGTTTGCGTTCGGCGAAAAGGAAACACAATGTTTCGCGATCTTTTAGCCGAAAAGGCTATGAGTACATTGGCCGATTTTACAATGGTATAGCCCAAGTGGTATATAATGGTAAATATGGTTGGATAGATACTTTTTATAACGAAGTCATTCCTTGCCAGTATGATTTTGCCGAGCGCTTTGATAATAATAAAGTAACAATAGTGGAACTGAAGAATAAGAAAGGTCTTATAAATAGAAAAGGTAAACAATTTGTTCCGTGTATTTATGATGATATAAGTTGTGGTTTCCCTTGGTTCAGTAGCCATTTCTGTGAAACACCCCCTTATATTGTCGATACAAATAAAAAATATGGCCTGATAGATTCTACTTCTGCCGGTAAAATTGTTTTGCCGCTTCAATCAGAATATAAGATCGACGAATACGAGTCGCATTTTTCTGAAGGTCTATTGGGTGTACGTAATAAAAAATGGGGCTTTATGGATACTTCTTTCAAAATAGTGATCAAGTGTGAATATGATGATATCTATGGGTTTGACCGTGGCGTTTCGGCTGTAAAGAAAAATAACAGATGGGGATTTATTAACAAGAAGGGTGAAAAAGTAACTGATCTTATCTACGATTGCGGAGCATCATTTGACAATAGTGATTTTGCTGTTGTGAAAATAGATCATAAGGAAGGCCTGATAAATAAAAGAGGTGAATTAATAATTCCCTGCAAATACGATCAGTTAGGGGCAAATACTAACTGGTATTATATAAAAGAGGGCTTAATCTCCGCTAAACTAAACAATAAATGGGGCGTGATAAATCAAAATGGAGATTTGGTAATACCATGTAACTATGAAAATTTAGGAGACATAAAAGATGGTATGATAAAGGTCGAAATTGAAGGCAATTGGGGCCTAATAAATAAGGAAGGAAAAGTAATCGTTTCCCTTAATTATGAGGGTTTAGATTCTATAAGTGAAGGTGTAATATCTGTAAAATTAAATGGAAAATG
>CAIJNJ010000047.1 GCA_903821975.1 uncultured Bacteroidota bacterium | reverse complement strand
TGATGTGCGATTTTACAGTTTCCAGGTCTATGAAGAGCTCTTCCGCAATGCGCTTGCGGCTCTTGCCGGTGGCTATCTGTTCCAGTATCTCTGTTTCGCGGCGCGTAAGCGGTGTCGATTCATTTCTTTTGAACGAGGATATCACCATGCGGGCTATATGCGCGCTCATAGGCCCGCCGCCTTCCATTACTTCATGTATGGCAGCAACGATCTTTTCAGGCGGTGTGTTCTTGGTAAGGTAGCCCGCAGCGCCACCGCCCAGCGCACGGAATATCAGTATCTCCTGTTCATACACAGTAAGGATAAGAATGTGTGTATCCGGCAATAACTTTTTGAGTTTTGGCAATGCATCAACACCCGAAATACCGGGCAGCTCCACATCCAGCAATATCACATCAGGGTTGTCTTTTACGATCTTTTTTGTCGCTTCTTCATACGATGGGTACGTGCCCACCACTTTATAGCCTGCGGTATTCCCTATAAGGAAGGCATATCCTTCGCGTATAGTCTCGTCATCTTCTATAATGTCTACATGTATATCCAGGTCGCGTTTCATAAAAAGAATATTTATATAAAGTTCGGTATTTCCGGCATATCGAATATCACCTGTTTGGCGGTATTTTAAATGTCAGGTTAATGATGGTCCCCTTATCTTTTCTGGAGTCTATATAAAGCTTGCCATTCAGCCGTTCTGCACGGGTATTCATATTATTGATACCGTTGCCTTTTTTCACTGTATGCATGTCAAAACCTATACCGTCGTCTTTAAGTACGAGTTGCAATACATTCTTGTTTTTCAATACAATATCAAGTGTTACGTTCTTTGCTTTTGAATATTTCAGGCAATTATTCAGTGCCTCTTTAAATATCATAATTAGGTTCCGGCTCATATCCATAGGCAGGCGGAAGTTGTACCATTTATCATCTGTACCGGTAAAAACAAAGTTCACATCCGTATCCTGGAACAGCTCACCCCCGAAATCACGGATGCGGTGCAGTATCTCGTAAAGATTGTCATTAGAAGGTTTCAGTGACCAAAGTATATCACGTGTGCCGCCGTATAGCTGCGATGTGTTCTCTTCTATCTGGCCAAGTATCCGAGTGGTTTCAGGCGTAAGCGCAATTTTATTTTTCAGTACGCTGGTCAGCACATTGATGCGGGTTAGTTTATTGCCTATCTCATCATGAAAATCTTCCGCAGTGCGTACACGTATTTTACCCTGCTCCTCTATTCGGAGTTTTTCCAGGAGTTGTTGTCTTCTCAGCTTGCGGCTGTTCACAATATACTGCAACAATATCCCCGACAGGATACACGCAATAAGCACCGAGAACCTGAACCAGGTTGTTTTTTGGAACGGGGTAATGATCTCAAATGAATAAGAAAGTTCCGGGCTTGTTTGTCCATCCGACCCCTGGCACTGCACATGAAATACATAGCTCCCCGGCGGCAATGCAGAATAGGTCACAGAGTTGGTAGACGACCAGTCTGACCATGGTGTTTCGAGGCCATTCATGCGGTACCTGTACAGCACTTCCTGCGCACCGCTTAGCGTTATGGCCTGGAAAGTAAAAGAGATATTGTTCTTTTTATACGGAAGGCGCAGCCCGTAGGGTATGCCATACCAGTGATCCGTACTGTCATAGTAACCCGGCTCTATGGTCGTTTCCCCGGCCAGCTTTACTGATTGCAGTATGATGCTTGTAGGGGCTGAGGATACCACATCCATATGCGGCTGGTAGTGCAAGGCGCCATTTGTAGTGCCAAACCATATGCTGCCATCCGGTAGTTTTATTACAGAATTGATGTTGCTTTCCATGCCCGTTATTCCCTGCGCCTTTCCATAAAAGGTCACCTGTGGTTCACCACGTTCATTTATGCTTATCCTGTGGATCCCAAAACCGGTACCGGCCCATATGTTACTATCATTATCCGCAATAATATTATAAATGAAATCAGACCTCAGTCCGTTCGACTTATTGATGACCAGCGCTTTGCCTGTTGCTATATTATAACGGATAACACCATTGTCGCTGCTGCCCATCCATAGGTTCTCACCCTGAAAAATGAAACAATTAATAGACGAACTGTCGGCAATGGTATTGGTTTTATAATCGCTGATATTACCCTGGTCGTACAACAATAGCCCGCTTTCGGTTGCCAGCAGTATTTTGTCATTCCCGATGTCGAGAAAAGAAACAACAGAAATGCTTTTTGTCACTACTGTTTTAAAACTGTCGTGTTCATACAGCATCGCCCCGTTTGAAAAACCGATCCACAAACGGTTTGATTTATCTTCATACAGGCTTTGTATGCTGTTTGAAGGAAAGTTGCGGTCCGGTGCTTCATACTGTCTGAATATACCACCCTGGTATGACCACAAGCCCCTCCCACGGGTACCTATCCATAGTTTTGAATTGCGCGTGTAGCAAAGTGATGTGATAGAGGGTACTGGGTTAGACGGGAATGTAAGCGTGTTCACTTTGCCGTCTTTAAAGGTGTACAAGCCCGCGTCGTAAGTGCCGAGGAAAAGCGAATCGCGCTTATTCGATGCCACGGCCATTACCTGTGCGCTGGGCAATCCCATTGTTTCATCCAGGCCGGTGAAACGTGTGCCTGAAAACCGGAATATACCCTGGCCATCCGATGCCATCCATACGTTGCCCTCTGCATCTGTAAGCAAGTCGAAGAAAGCGTTGTCACTAAGGCCATTGTGCTTGTTGTAGTATTGGATTGTACTCCCCGATATTTTTACCACACCATTACTGGTGCCTAACCACATAGCGCCTGACTTATCAAACGTTATAGATGACCGCAATGGCAGGTAGGTCAGGGGCTCTCCATTTATTGTATAAGCTTCCGGTTTCCCGTTCACTATTTTAAACAAGCCCAGATTACTGATGAGCCATACTATATTGTTGTGGTCCTTGAATATCCTGAAAATTGCAGCCTTCTGATCTTCCGCAACAGGTAAATTATAGGTAGCCCAGTTGCCGTTATCGCTGTGGTACAGAACACCCTCTTTAGCAAGCCACAGGCCGCTTTTGTCTGCAAGCATAGCAGATATGAGGCCTTCCGGGCCGGGCGTTATAAAGTATTTTATTTTCCCGTGTGTAATAAAATAAACTTCGCCCTGCACCCGCCACCAGGTAGTGTCATTCACAATTTGTATCTGTTGTGCATTATTATTGGTACGGGCAGTTTGTTGCGGCTTGGTATAGCTGATGAACTTCCTGCCGTTGAACTGGGATATGCCCGCCGGCCCGCCTGTCCAGATATTTCCCAAAGTATCTGCTGCCACGGCCCATATGGTATTATTAGGCAGGCCGCTTTTTACTGTATAGTTGGTGAAGTTCTTTCCGTCATACCGCGAAAGGCCGCCCAATGTACCCACCCATAAGCAACCTGTTTTATCCTGGGCCAGGCATGTAGCCTGCGATTGTATCAAACCGTCATCAACACTCAGGTTATGAAAAGGGTAGCGCTGTGCAAACGATACGGAAGAGCATAGGACACCTGCAACAAAAATGGTAACCCATTTTGTGAAGTGCTGTACTAGCCGTTGATAATTACCCTTCTTCATAATTGCCCTGTGAAATTAATCCTTATCGCAATTATAGCATACTTATCAAGGCTTATTTTCTGTTAGCATTATGCAAATCACCCGCGGAGGGGGAATATATCCTCGCTATTGCCCGATACATTTGGTTTATTAAAGCCACCATATGAAAAACCTCCTTTTTTACGTTGCCTTTATCCTTTCCTCGATATACACATCTGACGCTACAGCCCGAACCGGGAGCATATCCGGCAAGATAACCGATGATACAGGGAAGCCGCTTGGTTTTGCAAGTATCATATTACTCCACGCATCTGACTCCGCCCTTGTTAAAACAGAATTATCTAACGAAAAGGGTGAGTTTGATCTCACCCCTGTTGCAAATGGTGATTATCTTGTAAAAGTGCTCCTCACGGGCTATCAAACATATACTTCTGATAAATTGACGGTTGCCGATAATACTATCCCTGTACAGCAGATCAAATTAACGCAGACCGAAGCCAACTTAAAAGAAGTGACGGTGACGGTGCAAAAACCATTTATTGAAGTGCATCCTGACAAACTTGTGGTTAACGTGGAGAACAGCATTGTGAGTGCAGGTAATTCCGTTTTGGATGTACTGGCAAGATCGCCCGGTGTGACGGTAGACCAGAACGATAATATCAGCCTTAAAGGAAAGCAGGGGGTGAATATTATGATAGATGGCCGCATGGTCCCTGTTTCCGCTGCAGATCTTGCCAATATGCTGAAAAGCATGCCGTCAAATTCTGTGGACAAGATCGAGATCATTACCAATCCTTCAGCAAAATATGATGCGGCAGGCACCGCGGGCATTATCAATATCAAAACAAAGAAAGACAACAAAATGGGTCTGAATGGCAGTGTGAATGGCAGCTATGGCCAAGGTGTCTACCAGAAAGAGAATGCGGGTTTCAACCTCAACTATCGCGAAAACAAAGTAAATGTATACCTGAATTACAATGCCAATTACAGGGTCGGCTTTAGTCATGTGGACTGGGACAGGAAGTATTATACCAACGGCGATTACACCGGTTCTTATGTACAGGATAATTATTCTGTATTTCAGTTTCACACTAATGTACTAGGTGCCGGTGTAGATTATAACCTCACGTCAAAAACAACACTGGGTGTATCAGTTACCGGGGAGAATTTTTACCTCGGTACCAAAGGATATTATTTCGCCAATGTGCTTGATCCCAATGATCAATTGCAGTCCACCTTCGCTACAAATAATACTTCATCCGGCAACTGGAATAATTATGCGCCTAATGTGCACTTTAAGCATACATTCGACAGCGCAGGTAAGGAGTTGACCGTGGATATGGATTATGCCCGTTACTGGAACACTAACAACCAGGATTTTACCACCAACTACTATGCACTTAACGGTTCAGAGTCGCAGCCATCCTATATCCTGCATGGTGATATTACCGGTCTTACGCAAATACGGTCGGTAAAGGCAGACTACGTGAACCCACTGAAAGATAATGCAAAAATAGAAGCCGGTATAAAAAGCAGTTACGTTACTGCCGATAATCAACCGAAATTTTACAACCGCAGTGGCGGCGGTAATTTGTATGACCCTACGCAGAGCGACCACTTCCTTTATGATGAGAACATCAATGCGGCATATGTAAACGCCAGCAAAGACTGGAAAAAGTATAGTGCGCAATTTGGCCTGCGTGCAGAACAAACTATTGTTGATG
>CAIJNJ010000046.1 GCA_903821975.1 uncultured Bacteroidota bacterium | reverse complement strand
TTCGTAGAGACGCAAAATCTTGCGTCTCTATAATATACAGGGAGCAAAAAACTTATTATCCTCTAAAAGTCATTTCCTCAAATGAGGCCGCTGCCAAACCAAAACCCGCCATATCACCTCGGTTACAGCAATAATACTGACCATCACTATAGCCGGGTTTATGGTATTCCCTGCCGACATACAAATACCGGTAAGCGCAAAACCATAGACTGCTATGGGTAATACAATAAGCACACACAGTCCCGGAATACCCAACGGTATCCGGAATGGCCGGTGAAGATCCGGCGCTTTTAGCCGCATCTTTATCAAAGAGAAAAATTCCAGGAACAATCCCGCTCCGTATATTGTTACATCCATCACCAGCAGGTCTGCAAATGTTCTGGATACCATAATGCTCACGATCAGCGAACAAACAATAATAGAAACATATGGGGTATGAAACCGTTTATGTACTATACTAAGTTTTCCGGGTAGTAATCCGTCATCAGCCATTGCTTTTGGTACGCGCGATACAGACAAAATATTGGCATTATAGATGCCTATGGCGCTGGCCATGCCCCCGCATGCGATCAGTACTCCGAGCCACCTGCCGCCAAGCAGGGTGCCTAAAGCAGGAAAGCCTTGCTTTGTAAGTTCAGCATGATCTATTCCTGAATGTGCTGCCACCCACGTAACGCCTATGTATACAGCGAGTACGGTAACAAAAGCAATTGCAATAGAGATAATGTATGAGCGCACCGGGTTTTCAACCTCTTCGGCATAAGTTGTCACATTATCCCAGCCCAAAAAATTCCACATAATAGTATACAGTGCCAGACCGAATGATGAGAACGTTGGGTCTTTTGTGGCAGCCACAGGCACTGCTGCAGCATTATGGCTGATGAAAATAACAAAAAGCAAAATAAACGGCATTAGAACAAGATTGCTCAGGATAAAGGACATCCTGCCCACCGGCACTATACCTATGATGTTTATGACTGCCGACGACCATACGATCAGCAGGCACAAAGGCAACTTATATACTTCAAGCCCCGGAAATAAGTAAGATGCATATTGTACAAAAAGCACCGGGTATATGGCAAGGTCTACAAAAGTGTAAAACCAGGTCCACATCCCTTCATAAAACCCGAACCGGGTACCTAATGCATTCTTTACCCATTTATAATAACCGCCTTCTACGGGCATCATGCTGTTTAGCTCCAGCACGGTAAGTATTGCAGGTATGTCCCACAAAAACGGAACGATGAGCAGCAGTAATATGCTCAGGTGGTTACCGGCATACTGCAGTAGAGGCTCAAGCCCATATGGCCCGCCCGACACTGTAAAGATAATTACAGCAGCCAGTTGTAATACCCGTATTTTTTTTGGTGCGGTGCGTTTCATCATTTATCCGGAGATTCTAAAAATACACTTTTACATTCATGGTGAGCCCCGCCGAACCATGACCAGTTGAAGTAAGCACTTGGTTTATTGTTATTCAGGTTTATTTACATTAAACAACGCGCCACACAAAAGGCATTAATTTTTCCATACCGGCAAAACCAGGAAGCTCGGGTGTTGGCTGTCGTGATAGATCCGGATCGTAGATTTGTGAAAATCCTTTCTGTTGGCTTTATAGATATTCACAAAGGTTTGCGGGTTCATATCCACCAGCGGGAACCAACTGCTTTGTATCTGCACCATTATGCGGTGTCCCTTTTTAAAGGTATGTGCCACATCCCCTATCTTAAAGGAAACCGGCGTTATTTTACCCGGAACAAATGGCTCCGGTTTTTCCAGGCTGTAACGGTATTTCCCGCGCATAACCTCACCATGTACCAGCATCTCATAACCACCCATGGGGTACTTTAATACGGCCTCGGTATCCTCGTAAATGTTCACATTGTTCATAAACATACGGAACTTTTTCAAAAAGGGCAAAATATCTTTGGGAAAGCCTGATTTTACTGGAACAAGGTTGAGTTTTTCCAGAAAATATCTTTTTGCAGGTCAGGCGGTTTAGGCT
>CAIJNJ010000045.1 GCA_903821975.1 uncultured Bacteroidota bacterium | reverse complement strand
GGTTTACTTCGATAGTACAGACCTGCAGCATAACCAGAATGAATACTGGATCGTAAAGGATGTTTTCCCGGAGAAAAATGAGATCTATATTTCCACTCCGCCCGGAGTAGTACACGATGAAAGCATCACGATAGATGTAAGCGAAATAAGGGCACGGTTGCCCATAAGGAAAAACAAGCAGACCTTATAAGTATTCGCAATAATAGTTTAACCGCAAAGTCGCTAAGACGCAAAGCTAATTATTCTGATATTATGGCGGTATTACTTGTTAATATATCAGTTTGTCCACATTCCCGTTGCCATAGTCATAAGGTATATATGCGAGGGAGGGTATCTTCTTAGTAAGGATAAGGTTAGCCCTTTTACCAACTTTTATGGTACCCATTTCCTGATCTAACTCCAAAGCTGCGGCCCCATTTATGGTCACGGCATTCACGGCTTCTTCGGGTGTCATCTTCAACTGGGTACATGCAATTGATAAAAGAAACGGAATATTACCTGATGGGCAAGAACCTGGATTATAATCAGTTGCAAGGCATACAGGAAGTCCGGCATCAATAATCTTGCGGGCCGGCTGATAGTGCATACCGAGGAAAAAAGCGGCGCCGGGAAGTAAAACAGGCATCGTATTACTTCCTTTCAATGATTCAATTTCTGCTTCCTCTACACACTCTAAATGATCTACACTCAATGCTTTATGTTTTACACCAACCTGCACACCACCTGAATAATGAAGCTGATTGGCGTGAATCTTAGGTTTAAGCCCGTATTTCCACCCAGCATCGAGGAGGCGCTCCGTCTCCGGGATGCCAAAAAAGCCTTCTTCGCAGAAAACATCCATATAATCAGCAAGGCCTTCTGCAGCTACTATCGGCAATATATTTTCTATTATTAACTTTATATAACCTTCTTTATCTTGCTTATATTCAACAGGATATGCGTGTGCAGCAAGAAATGATGCTTTGATCGGTATCTTCACATTTTCCTTCAACTTACGTATCACACGGAGCATTTTCAACTCCCCCTCAAGACATAGACCATAACCACTTTTTATCTCTATGGCACCTGTGCCCTGGGCCATTACCCTTTGCAGGCGGGCAAGACTCTGATCATAAAGTTCGACCTCGTCCATCTCATTGAGGCGGCGCGCGGAATTGAGTATCCCCCCACCCCTTTTCGCTATATCTTCATAACTCAACCCTTTAATGCGATCTACAAACTCGCCATCGCGCGGGGCGGCAAAAACGATATGTGTGTGACTATCGCACCAGCCAGGGAGCACCATTTTGCCGGTGGCATCCATTGTTTCATCAGCATTAACCTCGGGCATTGCGCCCATATCGCCAAAACTGTGTATGCGACCATTTTCAACAATAAGCCATGCATTATCTATATATGGCAGGACTGACATGTCTTTACCGCTAACACGCGTAATAGCGGTATTGGTTTCAATATTATGAAGCTGTTTGATATTGGTAATAAGCAGGCGCATAACCCAAAAGTAAGGAAAGATGGTATACTAAAGTTCTGCCTGCCTTTTGATATGCTCTAAAACGCCTAAATGTATCTTATGGACAATGTAGTCGCTCCATACAGACCAATAGATACCAGGCTTTATTTTATTCACATACCATGTCGTCCCTTCAAGCAGTGTGTGGCCATTAGCGAGGGCTGTTAGTTTAAATTGTCCCTGCTTAGATACCCAGAAACCGTGCAGGTGATTAGGATGAATATCATAAAAACTCAGTTCTTTCATCGTCTCGGGTTGATCAGACACAGAAAACCGCAGCAAGTGAGGCTCGTCCCAAACTGTAATTGGCTCTGTAAAACTGCCGGTGGAAAAATTACAATGCCGGATAGCACCGACAGACCGGCCATCAATGGTAGCATTTATAGGATAGGCAATACCTGTTTTGAAAATAAACTCTTCCGGCTCCTTTAACTGAGGAAATGCGACTACGTTCTGCCAAACCTTTTCGGGTGGAGCGCTGATCTCTATGGATGTGGTTACCGCGCGTGCCTCGTCTTTCACAACAACCGAATGTTCAAACCCCATGAATGCGGGTACCGATGCCATCAGTATTATGATCGCAGCCGGAGCATTACCTTTTATCTTACTCCTTATTAAAGTATAGCCAATCCTGCTGCCGATCCATGTGAAGATCACACCTACAGGGGCGGCCATAATGATACAGATGATACCTTCCCAGGCAAAAGTCAAAAGTCCGCAACAAAAAATAAGTAACGCCAATTGTGAATTGAGAACAAGATTAGCCCTCGAAATGTTGTTGTTATAGCCATAGATCATTGTTGCACCGGCACCAATAACAAACGGCAACCAGACAAACAACCCAAAGGCGTAATCAACAAAATAATGAGTGGCTAAATACGAGCATACCCACGCAAAGATGCAGGTGATACTTATAGAAAGTAATTTCTTTGATACAGGCATCTGATATAGGAATAATCAAATTTAGGGCGTTTTATTATAAAAAACTACAATCAGCGGCTATGTTTAAACCATCGCAAACATATAAAGTCAAATAATGGAAAAAATTACAACCATGACAATAAAGAACTTCTTTAAAAGCGCACTGATGCTTTGTGTACTCATTGCATCATCAACAGCTTTTGCACAACAGGGACAGATGCCCAAGAGAACACCAGAAGAACGGGCACAGCGCCAAAGCCAATGGATGCAGCAAAACCTGGGCCTTACCGATGACCAGAATAAAAAGGTCTATGACATCATGCTCAGTTCTGCAAAGCAGATGGATGATGCGAGGAACTCAGGCGGCGATATGAGAACCCAGATGCAGGATATAAATGCTAAAAGGGATGCTGCAATGAAAGGTGTACTTACTGCAGACCAATTCCAGAAATACCAGCAACATACACAGGAAATGATGCAACAGCGCAGGGCCGGTATGGGCACTCAAAACGGCGGACAGAATTAATCTGATAACCATAAAAAACTATTAAAATGAACGTAAAGAACTTCATTAAGGGCACGCTTATGCTGTCGATGCTGGTAATATCATCAGCGGCTTTTGCACAACAGCAGGGGCCTATGCCACCGAAAACACCGGAAGAAAGAGCAGAACACCAAACACAGTGGATGCGCAAAAACCTGCACCTGACCCGCGACCAGGCCGAAAAAGTGCATGACATAATGCTTTACTATGCACAACAGGCCGATAACGCCAAAGGAATGCGACCTGGCCCTGAAAAGAAAGCAGAAAAGCAGGGAATAAACAGGGATAAGAATACAGACCTGCGCGCAGTGCTTACCGGTGAGCAGTATGATAAATACCAGCAGCATGAAGGCGCTGTGAAAGAAAAAAGGAAAGAACGCGCGATGACTGGTAGGTGATAAGTTGAAAGGTTGATAGGTTGATAAACTAAAAGGTTTCCATTGACTGCGCTCGGGGTGAGGATTTAATGGTGATACGGGATAGGTTCTTCTATTTAGTTACTTTTGTAGTACAATAAGGAAGTATGAAACTATATCGCTGGTTGCCTGTAATGTTTGTCCTGTGTTCTTTTGCATCGTATGCGCAGCCGGTATGGTCGCCGGGGAAAAGGGCGGAGATGGAAGAACAGTGGATGCAGGACAGCCTGCATATTACTCCTGCACAAATGCAAAAGATAAGCCCAGTACTGCTCAGGTACCAGCAAGAGAAAGATAAGGCAAAGGACTCTGACAAGAGGCAGCAACAACTGATGCGGGAAAAAGACAAAGCCGTTAAGTCCATACTGGATAAAGACCAATATAAACTATACTACCGCAGGGAAAAAAGGATACGCGCTATGCCTAAGCGTGTGTACACAGGTGGGCATCAGGCTTATTAATTTGAAAACCTGCCTACCGGCAGGTAGGTGTGGGAATTTGAAAATTTGAAAATGCAGTGGGTAGT
>CAIJNJ010000044.1 GCA_903821975.1 uncultured Bacteroidota bacterium | reverse complement strand
GTGCTCGCGGGTATAGATGACACACTCAGGGATGCTATCCGCGATAGCATGATCAATAGGCACATAGTGCTGCTGGAAAAAGAATACGCGATGATCACTCATCTGGATGCGTCTATAAAGCCTTATTTCGAAGGTAACCAGTATTGGGTGGCGATCACAGAAACATATCGTGATATAAGGCTCGTAGGCTTCCCGCCCAATGTTATAGGCGCTTTCGGCGGCGATGTGGAAAACTGGATGTGGCCACGCCACACCGGTGATTTCAGCATATTCAGGGTATATGCAGGCGCTGATAACAAGCCTGCGGATTATGCTCCTACGAACAAGCCATATCGCGCAGAGCGGTTTTTGACAATCAGCACTGCAGGATATAAAGAGGGCGATTTTACAATGGTATATGGTTTCCCCGGTACTACAAGGGAGTATATATCCTCTTATGAGCTGAGCCAGGTCTACAATACCACCGACCCGATAAGTATTGCTGCGCGCAACCGCAAACTGGATATATGGACAAAGCACATGGGCTGGTCGAGAGATAATTTTATCAAGTACACTTCAAAACGCGCGGGTGTGGCAAATGGCTGGAAAAAGTGGCAGGGAGAGATGCTGGGGCTTAAAGCAAATAATGTGATGGGGAAGAAAGAAGCATTTGAAAAGAATTTTCAGAAATGGGCCGTTGCAGACAATACATTGCCATATGCGGATGATCTGTTGGCGCAAATGAAAGCAGCAAATGAAACGGCCGGCCCGCTAATTATACAGGACCAGTATAACAGGGAAGCTGCCCTTGGTGTAGAGCTGATACAGCAGGGTGCAGCGTTTGAACCGGTAATAGCCTGTTTTCGCCTCGGGCTGTCGGATGCTGCATTGCACGATACGCTGAAAAAAGTAGTTGCGGGAATGGAAGGCTTTTATAAAAACTATGATGCCGTTACGGATAAAGATGTGTTCATCTCATTGATGGTACTGTACTTTAATAAATGTTCTGCATGGCTGCCTGATTATTACAGGGACCAATATGTGGCGCATAACCAGGACATCAATGTGTGGGCCGCGGATGTGTATAACGCATCTATGCTCACCTCGTTTGCAAAGGTCAAAGATTTTGCAGAACATGCCACTGTGGCGGACAGTTCAAAACTGCTCGATGATAAAGCATGGAAACTATATGACGCCATTGCCACAATGCGCAAACAAAAAATACTACCCAAACTCAGAGATTATTACAGCCGTATGCACTATCTCGACAGGTTGTATATGAATGCGCAAATGAAAGCAGATAAAAAGAAAACATTTTATCCAGATGCAAACCTTACATTGAGGCTCACTTACGGACAAGTAAAAGGGCTCGACCCGGAAGGGCCTGCAAAATATTCTTTCCAGACAAACCTGAAAGAAGTTGTAGCACTGGATGACACCGCATCTGATATTTTCAGGGTGCCAAGGAAATTAAAGGAACTATACCGAGATAAGGATTATGGGCGATGGGGAGTGAACGGTAATATGCCTGTAGCTTTTGTGGCATCAAACCATACTTCCGGCGGTAACTCGGGAAGCCCTGTACTTAATGCAAGAGGAGAGCTTATTGGCACTAACTTCGACAGGGCGTATGAGGGCACAATGAGCGATTATTATTTTGATCCGACACGGTGCCGTAATATCTCCGTTGATATTCGTTATACATTATTCATCATTGATAAATTCGGCGGGGCGGGATGGCTTATAGATGAGCTGAATATTGCTAAGCCTAAGCCGGCCGTAAATAAAACGAAAGCATGAAAATAGCACGCGTATTATGTATAGTTTTCTTTTGCCTTGCTGTAACAATAGCTGTTCAGGCAAAGAAGAAAACAAAGAAAAAATCGAAGGGCGATCTTGTATTGGTTGAAGCATATACCCAAAGAACACTGCCCGGTATGAGACGCCGGGAGCTCCCGCCCCCGTCACTTCATATTGTTATCGTTTGGAACCGTACCGACCGGCCCGATGCTTTTTTCTGGCGCAACGATAGCACGCTGCTTTCCTGCAATATAGCCAGGGCACACAAAATAACCGATAGATCATATCGTACGCCTCCGGGCATGGATTACAGATTGGAGATCATTACCGCCTCACAGATACACAAGGGTGATACATTGATGTTTTCTCCGGTGCCTGTCAAAGGCGATAAGCCTACAGGTATACCTGGTGCAGGAAATACACTCTTCTTTAAAGAAAATGCAGGCAACTGGTATTCTTATCACATAGAGACCATTACAAAGAAAAGAGATATTGCAATGCCCTGATTAATAATCAACCGATCAAAATTGTTATTTACATCTTATGTAGAGACGCAAAATTTTGCGTCTCTACCGCGCGGATGGAATTTGGAATTTAGTTCACCAGTTCCTTCGCATTGCTGATAGCAGCCTCGCTGGGCTGCTCGCCGCCTATCATGCGGGCTATGGCGAGTACACGCTCATCCGCCTGCAGCACTTTCACCTTTGTAGAAAGCCGTTCATTTTTATCAGCTTCCTTGTATACATAGAAATGCCTTGTGCCTCGACCCGCTACCTGCGGCTGGTGGGTAATACAGATTACCTGGTGATATTGAGAAAGCTCGCGCAGCAGCAAACCCACCTGTCTTGCCGCCTCACCGGATATGCCGGTATCCACTTCATCAAATATGAGTGTGGGCAGGTGCAGCGCTTTTGCGGTAAGCGATTTTATACAAAGCATAATGCGGCTCATTTCACCACCCGATGCTGCTTTTTGCAGCAACTGGAACTGTCCGCTCTTGTTGGCATCCAGTAAAAATTGTATTTGGTCAGTGCCATGTGCTGATGGGGGCACATTTTCCAGCCGCACATCAAAGCGTGCGTTGGGCATTCCCACAAGCACAAGTAATTCGTTTATTTTTTTGATGAACTGTGGCAGTGCTTTCTTTCGCTGTGCAGAGAGTTTCTCAGCTTCTGTTATGAGTTCTTTATAAACAGCGCCTTCTTCTTTGGCCAGTTTCTCTATAGCCTCATTTACATCCATTGTGGCTTTTAGCTCTTCTTCCAGCTTTTGTTGCAGTGTAATCAGTTCTGCGGTTGTATTCGCGCCATGCTTTTTGAGCAGTTTATTACCAAGGTCCACACGCTGCAGCAGTTCTTCCATTACTGCCGGGTCCAGCATTACCTTGCCTTCTTCGTGTTCCAGTTCTCCTGCTATGTCTTTCAGTTCTGCCCATGCAGATGATATACGTTCCTGTAGCGGTTTTATTTCCGGCATTACATCGGTAATGCTTTGCAGTTGCTGGTTTATCCGCTTCAGCTCATTCACAAGTGGCTGTTCTCCTTCTTCCAGCAATTGCCTGGCTGTTTGCAGCACGCTGACAATACGTTCTGAATGGCTCATTTGTTTCAGTTGCTGGTCTGCCTGTTCTATTTCTTCATTTTTGAAAGCAGCCTGTACCAGTTCGTCAAGTAGGTACTGTTTATAATCGGCCTCTTTTTGCCATTGTGCCTGCCGCTCCCGGTTATCAGCCAGTTTTTGTTTTATGCTTTTGTGCTTGTAATAAAGCTTTCGGTAGTTTTCTGCCGCGGCTATGGTATTGCTGATCGCATCCAGCGCTTCTACCTGGAAATTATCGGTTTCCAGCGCCAGGTGGTCAAATTGCTGGTGCAGGTCTACGAGCAGGGACGTAAGTTTATTAAGCAGGTTCAGCGTTACCGGCGTATCATTTACAAATGCCCTCGATTTGCCATTCGTACTTATTTCCCTGCGAATGATACATTGTGCTTCATTGTCCAGCTCTGCTTCTGTGAGTGCATGCTTAAAGACATCATTATTACTTACATCAAAATACCCTTCCACCACCGATTTCTCATTTTTGTTAATGAGTACGGATGTGTCGGCCCGTTCACCCAATATCAGGGAGAGCGCACCTAAAATGATGCTCTTGCCAGCGCCGGTTTCACCGGTAACAGTATTCAAATGGGCATCCGGCTCAATTGTGAGATGGTCGATGATAGCGTAATTTCTTATTACCAGCTTTTGCAGCATGCAGCGAAATGTTCTTCCGCAAATTTAATGGTAACGGCGGTGAATACAAATTAATAAATAGTAAGGGAATCATAAGCTATAGTATTTGTTAGTCCCAATTGAATCCACGAATCAAAACCACATAAGCAGACATTTCAACTATGAATCACTGATTGCTACCGAGTGAGCAATTATAATGCAAAATGCCCCTTTGGAACTTATATCCAGCCCATTGCTATTAATTCTCTTTTATGCTTGTCTAGTAATTCATTTAGTATATCATCAACATCATACAGGCTCTTTAGTATGTTGATTTCATCTACTGCTGGTAAAATACCCCCACCTACATAAATTGCTTGCTTAACAAGAAATTCTCTTAGACTTGCCAAATTATTAAAAGTCGGCATTATTTCTCCAAGCCCATCAAAATTAAAAATTGTAACATTATTGTCTGTATAAGACCATGCAGCGTCTGATAATAATTGATCTATTCTATCGTAAACATTGGGGAATAAGTAAAATCCAGTAGGCTGCACATTTAAAATTTCCAATTGCCAAAAGTCTTCAAAGGCTTTAAATAATTCAACTTTTGCTTTTTCATAGTTAGCCTCGGCTTTATTAGGAATCTGGCGATTGTGCGCAATGCAATTACGAACATTCTCAATCGGGTCAAGAGTTG
>CAIJNJ010000043.1 GCA_903821975.1 uncultured Bacteroidota bacterium | reverse complement strand
TGAAAGTTTGGTAAACGTATATGCTACCAAACACAAATGCTGTTCATTTTTATGATATTTTTTCATACACACGGTAGTGTTATCAGTCTACAATAAAAAAAACAGCTAGAAATCAAAAAAAGGTGAGCTGCATAAGCAGATGTATGACATCACCAAGCAACTATGGGGCAAATACATGTCGGGCAAAACGATGCCAACGGATAGTAATACAGCTATCAGGCAGATGATAGATGTACTTTCTGTAAATCATGTGCAACCTGATTCTTTCCAGGCAGCAATAGAGCACCAGTTACCTGAACTTATTGCGTTCATCAAAAACAAGGACCTCATTTATATAGACCCTTCCAAGCCGCTGGTGGTGCGCAAGGAGCCGGCATATATGGCTGGTGTGGCAGGTGCATCAATAAACGCCCCCGGCCCTTATGACAAAAACGGGAACACTTACTATAATGTAGGCAGCCTCAGTGGTTGGAGCAAGGACAAAGCAGAAAGTTACCTGCGTGAGTACAATCATTACATACTGCAGATACTGAATATACACGAGGCTATCCCCGGGCATTACACGCAACTGGTTTATGCCAACCAGTCGCCGAGCATCATTAAATCCATACTAGGTAATAATGCCATGATAGAAGGATGGGCGGTATATACCGAGCGTATGATGCTGGAGAATGGATACGATGGCGACCGTGGCGTTAATTCTACAGAGGCGTCACCCGAAATGTGGCTCATGTATTATAAATGGAACCTGCGCAGCACCTGCAATACTATTCTAGATTACAGCGTGCATACCAAAAACATGAGCAGGGAAGATGCTATGAAATTATTGGTGAACGAGGCATTCCAGCAGAAGGCTGAGGCGGAAGGAAAGTGGAACCGTGTATCTGTAACACAGGTGCAGCTCGACTGCTATTTCACCGGCTATACCGAAATATATGATTTCAGGGAGAAGCTAAAAAAGAAAATGGGTGATAAATTCAACCTCAAGAAATTTCATGAAAAATTCCTGAGTTACGGCAGCGCACCTGTAAAATATATTGAGGAGCTGATGGTGCGCGAGATGATGCAGGATGCAAAGAAGAAAGGAAAGTAAGATTTCAGTTTACAGCTTTTATTTTCAATTTACAATTATGTCATTAAGTCTGCAGGGTCTCAGAACGGTTGGTTACAAAGTAAATGATATAACAAAGGCCAAAGCCTGGTATAGTAAAGTGCTCGGTATAGAACCTTATTTTGACGAGCCGTTTTATGTTGGTTTTAATGTGGCAGGATATGAACTGGGGCTACAGCCGGAAGATGGCCCTGCTGAGCAAAAAGGTGCCAATGTTGTTGCGTATTGGGGTGTGCCGGATGTACAGGCTGCGTGGGACGAACTGTTAGCCAACGGTGCCACGCCTGTAGAACAACCTACCGATGTGGGTGGCGGCATTGTAGTAGCCGCGGTGAAAGACCTATGGGGAAATGCTTTTGGTGTTATTTACAACCCGCATTTTGTATTGCCTGTAAAAGATTAAGTTGCCGGCTGTTCTGTAGCGATAAGATACGCATGCTTTGCGGCAATTTCCTGCATAAAGGCATCCGGCTCATCGGGAGTAATAACAAGTTTTTTGCCGTTCGTCTTTTCGATAAGTATATAGTTTTGCCTTTGCGTGCAATACCACGTCATGCTGCCGATCCCTTTTTTATAGTATAAACCGGTATATCCAAACAGGCCGCCATTGCCGAAGGTGCGCATGGCAAATTTCATATTGTTCACCTTCCTGATGGAGGCGATCTCTGAGAATTCG
Source organism: uncultured Bacteroidota bacterium (assembly GCA_903821975.1). Lineage (GTDB taxonomy): Bacteria > Bacteroidota > Bacteroidia > Chitinophagales > Chitinophagaceae > Nemorincola. The sequence continues at coordinate 4,327 of CAIJNJ010000043.1, read as the reverse complement.
ATGATAACAGGTTTTATCGTTCGGTTGATGGTGATGGAGTCGTCTGCAACACTGACAGAAATCGTCTTTAATAGATATGTGCCGATAAACAGTGAGATCATTATAACAGGGGTAATGAATTGAATGTAAATAACCTTGTTATCTGTTGTCGTTGTGCTCAGATATATCGGGACGCCTATGGTGAGCAACAATATCACAAGAATTAAACCGGGGCCGCCGTATTTGGCCATATTATCAAGAGAGCATTTGTATTCTTTCATTTGCGGCGTTTACTATACAAAAATAACATTTAAAATTTTAATAATGAAATGAGCATTCTTAAACTTTAATGTTTTTTATAGGTCTAAATGCATCTGTAGACATTAACTTCGTCCCTATAGTATTTATGCTTGTGCAAAAGAAAATATATTCTGCTGTTGTATTATTGACACTTACACTTGTATTGGTGTCATGCGGTGGTTCTAAGCATTCTAAAATAAAACGGTTGCCCGGCGTATGGCAGGCGCAGCCGATCACCATTGACGGAAGCGATAAAGACTGGCCATCGCCTTACCCTGAATATGATGATAAGGCGCAGATAGGTTATGCCACATCCAATGACAAAGAGAACCTGTATATAACTGTAGAGACAGGTGACCCTGCTACCCAACTGAAGATATTGCGCGAGGGCCTCACTGTATGGATAGACCGCAAGGGAGAGAAGGGAGAAGAGACAGCTATTAATTACCCTATACCTACAACTTCCGGCCAAAAGGAACATCAACGACAAAAAACAGCTCAGGACGGCCAGCAAGGGCTGGGTGGCGATCGTTTGCAAAAACAACGTATGGATCTTGAAGATAAGGTAAGAGCAGCGCTTGCTGATGCCAATGAGTATTCCTTACAGGGATTCAAATTGTGTAATCTTCAATTCCCCATCATGGAAATGGACACCTGTGGCATCGTAGTACGCATCAGTCTTGATTCTACCAATGAACTAATATGGGAAGCAAAAGTGCCTTTTAAGTCATTTTATTTTAAATCGCAGATAACAAGGGCCGACAGGGGCAAGCCGATAAACGTATGTTTTGAAACTACGGCAATGAAGCGACCTGCCGGACAAAGTGGTGGTAACCATGGCGGTAGCGGCAGCGGCTTTCGTCCAAGTGTAGGGTTTGGCGGAATGGGTATGGGCATGGGCATGGGTATGGGGGGCGGTGGAATGCGCCGCGGTGGTGGTCGCGGTGGTAGTCAAACCCCCGATATGATGGAACCCGCCTATAAAAGCACCAAAACATATAAAAAATTCGGTATCGCCTGGCAGGAATAGCCCCAACCGGGGTATACAAGAATTAATTTTTTTTGACACATACGTGACATAACTTTGCGCACCCAATAACAAATAAGCGGGAGCAGCAATGGATTCAGCCCACATGAAAAAAGTCTCTGTTGCGGGACTTTTAATTACGTTAGGCATCATCTTTGGAGATATCGGTACCTCGCCGCTATATACATTCCAGACAATACTTAAAGAAGGTGGCCCGGCAACTGAAGAATTAGTATTGGGCGCTATTTCCTGTGTCTTCTGGACGCTTACGCTTCAAACAACGTTCAAATACATATTGATAACGCTCCAGGCCGATAACAAAGGAGAGGGTGGTATCTTTTCATTGTATGCGCTTGTGCGCCGTTACGGCAAGAAACTTATGTTCCCTGCAATGATCGGCGCTGGTACGCTCCTTGCGGATGGTATCATCACGCCGCCTATTTCTGTTACATCTGCTATAGAAGGTCTTAACGGGGTAAAAGGTCTTGAAGGAACGATCATTCCGGGTAATCACCTGGTGATGGGTTTGGTACTAACCATACTCATTATGCTGTTTATTTTCCAGCGTTTCGGTGCAAAGGTGGTGGGCTGGTCATTCGGGCCTATAATGTTTCTGTGGTTCCTGATGCTTGGTTTTCTTGGTGTGAACCAGATCATACATTATCCGCAAATATTCAAAGCGCTGAACCCTGTTTATGGCTTCCGGCTTTTAACATTGCATCCCAAAGGCTTTTGGTTGCTGGGTGCCGTGTTCCTTTGCACTACCGGGGCAGAAGCATTGTATTCAGACCTGGGGCATTGCGGCCGCAGGAATATACAGGTGAGCTGGATATTCGTAAAGACCACCCTCGTCCTTAATTATCTCGGGCAGGGTGCATGGGTGTTGTTACAAAATAAACAAAACCTCGGAGACGTAAACCCGTTCTTTGCCATAGTGCCGCACGGTTATTTATTACCGTCTATTATCCTGGCTACCGCAGCTACGATCATCGCCAGCCAGGCATTGATCAGCGGGTCGTTTACATTGATCAGCGAAGCGATAAGTCTCAACTTCTGGCCTAAAGTGCGCGTGAAATTCCCGACAACGGTGCGCGGGCAAATATACATACCCAGCATTAACTGGATATTGTGTGTAGGTTGTGTGTTGGTAGTGTTCTATTTCAAAACATCGGAAGCGATGACGGCTGCATATGGGTTTTCCATCACCATAGCTATGCTCATGACCACAGTGCTCGTTTACTACTTTATGAGGTATGTAAAACATTATCCTTTATGGATCATCGTATTGATCATGATACTGTTTGTTTCCGTAGAGTCTTCATTCTTCGTGGCTAATGCGGTTAAGATCGTAAAACGTTTGTTCTTCCTTGTGTTTGAGTTCGGTCTTATCTTCACTATGTATGTTTGGTACAGGGCGCGGAAGATCACCAACCGTTTCCTGAGCTTTGGCAATATGAAGGAATACCTGCCGCTGCTTGATGACCTGAGTAAGGATACCAGTGTCACTAAATTTGCAACGCATGCCATGTTCCTTACCAAAGCGAATAACACTTTCCAGATAGAAGAGCGTATCATTTACTCTATATTCAGCCGAAAGCCAAAGCGGGCAGATATATATTGGTTAGTACATGTAGAGCGTACGGACGAGCCGTATACTATGGAATATACTGTAGAAGAGCTTAAAAAGGACAAAGTCATCAGGGTTGAATTCAGGCTCGGGTTCCGTGTGCAGCCACGCATAAACCTGATGATGAGAAAAGTGGTTAAGGAGATGGTAGCCAACAAAGAACTGGATATGGTGAGCCCTTATCCGTCGCTGGGCAAGCACAATCTTGCAGCCGATTTTGTATTTGTAATATTGGAGACCTTCTTGTCAACGGATAATGAATTTAAATTCGGTGACGGGTTTATCCTGAACAGTTATTTCTTCCTTAAGCACCTTTCCTTATCAGATGCCAAGTCATTTGGCCTGGATACAAGCGAGACCCGGACGGAAAAAATACCATTGGTGGTCAATCCATTCTCTAAAATGGACCTGAAACGCACCTATTTTAAGATTTACGAATAACTATAAATCCTTAAGGGCGTTTTGGGCCTAAAGTATTTCGGCTTTTGTATATTTACCCAACAGCTTAATTATGATTCCTGAGCGCAAAGGCTTTAACTCGAAATATTACCCTTTAATGGTTGGGGGGCTTTGCGTATTATATGTTATATATCATTTAGCTACATTAATTTATTCGCCACTACCTTGGTTCGATGAGGTTACTTTTACGAGTATAACCAACTCATACATACATCATCATACCTTTTATGAAGAAGCGCGTATCATAGCAATACCGCAGCAAAAGCTGGATTATGGCCCGGTGTACTTTATTATCCAGTCGGCCGTAATAAAAATGCTCGGCTTCGGGATATTTAATTTCCGGATAACGGGCATGTTGTTTGGCTTTATAGACCTGTTCCTTATTTATAAGGTATGCAGGCAATTAAAGTTTTCAGCCACCGCAATTTTTGTAACGCTCGTATTAATAGCGCTTGAACCTGATTTTAACCAGTTCCTGCATTCCGGCAGAATGGACTTTGTAACCCTGTTTTTCTTTTTTCTATCTTATTTACTGTTCGTAAAAATTGACTTTAACATTAAGCCGGGGAATATTTTATCAGCAGCAGTAGTTGGCGTGTTGCTCGCTTGTGCCATATTGACAACGCCCCGCATCATTTTTGCGTTTGCGTTTTATTTTTTCTACTTCATTTATGAGCTTTCCGATATTAAGAACAGGGGCTGGAAGCCCGTTCTGGTGAAGTATATTTTTATCGCCGTCGGCTTCGCCATTGTATATGCCATGTGGATCTATTATGCCTTTGGCAGTGTGGGTAACTTCATTTACTACAATACACATTCTGCAGTTATCAAGGAGCACACGGGTATCGGTCCCGGCATCAGCCTGCGTTATAATCTTTTGATCTACGCTTATGCTTTCATTGCCTTTATTATCCTTTTAAAGAACAAGGCGGTGA
>CAIJNJ010000042.1 GCA_903821975.1 uncultured Bacteroidota bacterium | reverse complement strand
GGCCGTTTCTGCAAATACCGGGCAACGATCCACGTGATCACGGCAGTAAGTATTGCACCCGTAAACCGCATAGGATATGGATGACGTATATACTGAACAACGCTCAGAACAACCAAGAGTACCAATGCCGTATTTATCAGGCGATAACTGTTCCTGATGCCAACTTTATGAGGCAGCGTACTGATATTGTTAGTCAGGTCTGTCTGCATATCGCGTATATCAAAGATGATGCACAGTGTGAAAATGAATACAAGCCTTACCAGTATTTCGAAAGGGTAACTACCGATATTTTTCTGCCAGTAGAGCATTGGCAAAACAGAAGTCGCGATGGTCCATACACTTGCCAGCACAATGATCTTCAATCCGCCAAAATCCCGGAGCCGCTTTTTAGTACTGAATGGCAGTATGGGTAAAAAATAAGCAAAAGCAAAAATGCCTAATGCTACAGCAGCAGCCTGCACCCAAAGTAATTGTCCCCATAAGCCGACACCGGTCAATATTATTCCCACGAAAAAAAAGAAATGATATAACTGCCTGTACTGAAGCCTTTTAAGGTTAGATCTCCGTATTATTCGTGGCGTATTGTACACCAGCAGCGTACTGCCAAAAACCAGTATATGCAGCTTATTAATTAATGGTGGCGAAACATTGGTGATGAGCCGCTCTGTAGCCATGCACAGGCCGGTAGCGCAGCAGGCAGTGAACAGGCTTGTATACAGAACCAGGTCAATAAGGCGGGTGATAAACTTCACGGTGCAAAAATAGTGCTGTGCCATCTAATGATGTGAAATGTTTTTTAAAAAAGGGACTTACATCTTCTGCCTGTGCTGAAATAGTCTCATCTTTAGGTATTATTTGCTCCCCGTGAAAGTGATCACACGTACCATATGGCTGTTATCTTTTGTTAGCCTGTTTACAGATGTATCCAGCGAGATGCTGTATCCCATCATCCCGATATACCTGAGGAGCATAAATTTTTCTATCTTCCTGATAGGTGTTTTGGAAGGTTGTGCAGAGGCTACTGCAGGAATCAGCAAAGGCTATTTTGGAAAACTATCCGACAACTCCGGTAAGCGGCTCCCGTTTGTAAGATTAGGCTACGCACTCAGCGCCCTTTCCAAACCCATGATGGGCCTGTTCACTTTCACAGCCTGGATATTCTCCGCCAGGTCGCTCGATCGTCTTGGGAAAGGCATCAGAACAGGCGCACGTGATGCCATGCTTTCAGATGAGGCCACTACCGCAACAAAAGGTAAAGTGTTCGGGTTTCATCGAGGCATGGATACATTGGGTGCGGTTATTGGCCCGGCCATTGCTTTATTGTTCCTGTATTTTTATCCTGCCCGGTATAAAGCCCTTTTCTTTATTGCTTTCCTGCCCGGCATCATCTCTATTGCCTGCACATTCCTGATCAAAGACAAGAAATACGAACCTAAAGAAAACAAAACCAAAACCCATTTTTTAGATTTTATAAAATACTGGAAAACAAGTCCTGTAGCTTATCGCAAGGTAGTGATCGGTTTATTATTATTCGCCCTCTTCAACAGCTCGGATATGTTCCTGCTGCTAAAAATAAAATCAGAAGGCTTCAGCGATACAGATGCAATAGGTGTCTACATTTTTTACAACCTCGTTTATGCTTTCTTTTCCTACCCGCTGGGTAAGCTCGGCGATCGTCTGGGCTTGAAGAACGTGTTCTTATTCGGATTGGTGGTATTTGCAGCTGTGTATTTCGGTATGGCCTTTAACCATAACTTATACCTGTTCTTCGTGCTGTTTTTTCTTTACGGCATGTATGCAGCTGCAACAGATGGCATCAGTAAAGCCTGGATATCCAATATTTCAGACAGGAAGGATACGGCTACCGCCATTGGTACCTATACCGGCTTCCAAAGTGTCTGCACCCTGATCGCCAGCAGCCTTGCAGGGTTTATCTGGTACCGGCTTGGAGCGGTTGCTGTATTTATGGTCACAGCCGTTATTACAAGTGTCGTGATCGTCTATTTTCTTGCTTTAAGAAACAACCCGGAATAGCTCATAATAAGTATTATATACCCTCCGCATTGCAATTCATAAATGTGGCACAGAAATTGTTATATACACCCTTAGTATTGTATGTATCTCTCTAAACCTACAAATATGAAAAAGACTCTATTCATCCTACTCTTTATCTATCTGCTGATCATCTCATTGGCATTTACTTCATAGAGCCGGCCCCTTCCGCTATCATTTACACTGTTTTTAAAGAGGTATGTTGCCATGTTTGCGTTTTGGCATCTTTACCACTTTGTGTTCCAGCATCTTAAAGCCTTTTATCAGTTTTGAGCGTGTCTCATCGGGCATTATTACTTCATCGATAAAGCCCCTTGCGGCAGCTCCGTATGGATTGGCAAACTTCTCTATATATTCAGCTTCCTTCTCTTTCAGTTTCGCATCTTTATCCTCCGCAGCCAGTATCTCCTTCCTGAAAATGATCTCGGCAGCACCTTTTGCTCCCATTACGGCTATTTCTGCAGTAGGCCATGCATAATTAAGATCTGCGCCTATGTGCTTTGAATTCATTACATCATAAGCCCCGCCATAAGCCTTGCGGGTGATCACTGTTACCTTAGGCACAGTAGCCTCACTTAGCGCATACAACAGTTTAGCACCGTTCACTATAATGCCGTTCCATTCCTGGTCAGTACCCGGCAGGAAGCCCGGTACATCTACGATCACCAGTAACGGGATATTGAACGCATCGCAAAACCGCACAAAGCGCGCACCTTTTTTACTGGAATTGATATCCAGCACACCGGCAAGGTATGCAGGCTGGTTAGCCACAATACCAATGCTGCGGCCACCGAGGCGTGCAAAACCAACTACTATATTCTCTGCATATTGTTTATGCACCTCAAGGAATGAATCTGTATCTGCGATCTCCGCTATTACTTCTTTTATATCGTATGGCTGGTTCGGGTTTGCAGGCACTATGTTATTCAGTCCCGGCCGCGACTCATCTGCAATATCATAACTGTAAACGGGAGCATCCTCTTCGCAGTTTTGCGGCATATAGCTCAGCAACTGCTTGATATGTTCTATGCATTCCACTTCATTGGCACATGCAAAATGTGTCACCCCCGATTTCGAAGCATGCGTATTTGCACCACCTAATTCTTCGCTGGTCACATTCTCATGTGTTACCGTCTTTACCACATTCGGACCGGTCACGAACATATAAGAGGTGTTCTCCACCATCAGTATAAAATCTGTTATAGCAGGAGAATAAACAGCACCACCCGCGCATGGGCCCATGATCGCAGATATCTGCGGCACCACCCCCGATGCCTTTACATTACGGTAAAATATATCGGCATATCCGCCAAGCGACACAACACCTTCCTGTATACGCGCGCCACCGCTGTCATTGAGCCCTACCACAGGTGCCCCGTTCTGCATGGCAAGGTCCATTATCTTCACGATCTTCTCTGCGTGCGTTTCAGAAAGGCTACCACCAAACACCGTAAAGTCCTGCGAATAAACGTACACAAGCCTGCCATTCACCGTTCCATATCCCGTCACTACCCCATCGCCGGGATACACTTCCTTTTCCATACCGAAGTCCCTGCTGCGATGTGTTACCAGCTTACCTATCTCTTCAAAAGAACCCTCGTCCAATAATAATTGTAACCGCTCCCGTGCAGTAAGCTTTCCTTTTTTATGCTGGTCTTCTATACGTTTATCACCACCGCCTTTCAGCGCTTGTTTATTTTTTTCTTTTAATGAAGCTATCTTGTCCATAAGGGAACAAACTTAATATAAAAACCTAAAAAAACGGGCTATATGCTACTACTATCCGCCGAATCCGCAAGTTTTTGTAATTTTAAAATATGACGATATACAAACATGGATGCCTTTCCCGATGGCCATTCCTTCATACATTTACCCATTCCAATTTCAGCCATCCATGAAAAAATTCATTCTTCTCATTACAATTATCACCTGCACCATTACGGCAAAAGCACAAATTGCCCAGTACACCGCTGACGATATCATACACCGCACCTCGTCAAAAGACACCCTGTATATCATCAACTTCTGGGCTACATGGTGCGCCCCATGTGTTGCTGAGCTGCCCGAGTTCAATACATTGCAAGTGAAGTATGCAAATATGCCGGTAAAAGTATTGCTCGTCAGCCTTGATTTTAAAGGTGATAATACCTTCAAGCTGGAAGGGTTCCTGAAAAAGAAGAACATCACCCCCGAAGTCGTTTGGCTCTCAGAAACAAACCCAAATACATTCATCCCCAAGATCGACGATTCATGGCAGGGCTCGATTCCCGCCACCGTTATTGTTTCTACCAGCAAGCAATTCAAAAAATTCATTGAAGGCACCATCACCACAAAGCAAATAAGTAAAATTGTTGATAATGTAATGGCTCAATGATGGTAATGGCTCAATAACAAAATGGCTTAATGGCTCAATGCACTTCAACCCATCACTTATCAACCAATCAACCATTCAACTTATCAACTTATCTCTTATCAACCATTCAACTTATCTCTTATCAACTTATCAACCATTCAACTAAACATTGTCCTACCTCCGGTCATATAAGCGCATAAACCGGCTCATGCAAAATGAGAGCTTCGAGCCGCTCATCAGCTGGGGCGTGCGCATGGCCTTATCCGGTACTTTACCGGTAATATGGGGCCTTGCTACCAACAGGCTTGGCGATGCATTATGGATAACACTTACTGCAGAGGCTGTATCATGGGTAGAGATGAAAGGCTCCTTCGCATGGCGCGTGCGCACACTATTATCGGGTGCGGTGCTGGCCATGTTGTTCTCCACGCTGGGAACGGTAACCGGCAATAATGTATGGCTGAGTGTGGTGAGCATGTTCGTTGCGGGTTATATCGCTACGCTGTTAAAGAACATTGGTGACCGGGCCAGCGGACTCGCTATATGCGTGTACATGATGTTCATTCTCAGCAATGCCTTCCCGGGTAAGGGCATGCCTGCTATAGAGCACCGGCTGGTACTGGTAGCCATAGGTGCAGCGTGGCCGGTGATCGTGGGCTTGTTCGCCTCTTTATTAATGCCTGCTGAAGAGCCTTTCAGGCGACAGATAGCGCTCATCTGGCGCTCCATAGGCTTGCTGGTAACTACCATCTCGCGTGGCGGCACCGATAAAAGCAGGAAAGAGTTTGCAGAAGACATCCTCGTTAAAGAAAAAGATGTGCGCACTGCCATCGACAACTCATACGAGTTCTACGGCCGTATGGCCCACCAGGTAGATGCCAAAGACAAGCAGCAGTACCAGTTGGCCCTGTTACGCAAAACCGCCGGCCTTGTAGCTGTGAATGTCATAGCTATGGGCGACGAGATGGAGCACATCTCCATCCGTGAACTGGACGAAGCCCTGCGTGTAAAAGCCGCTACCCTCTTCAGCGCCATGAAGGAAGCGGTAAACCGTATCTCCGTATTTGTAATTACGCTGAAACCCGAAGAAAAGCTGCTCGCGGTATCGCACATCAACCGGCTTAAAAAGCTCACCATGCTCATACGCCAGTATCCCTTACCTGCCGGCGAAAACCAGGTACGCGCCATTTACAGGATATTGCAACTCACAGACCGCACCGTGCGCCTTCTGGAAAATGCAATACTGCGTATAGACCAAATGGGAAAAGACATACCGGTGTATAGGTCTTACTCCTTCCTGAAAACAATTTTTGTGCTGCGGCCCAAGTACCTGTTCAGCAGCCTGCGTGTGTTGTTCAATACCAGTTCGCATACCACGCGCTATGCGCTGCGCTCGGCTATCGCTGCTACCGTGGCCCTGTTCTTATACAAATGGTTCCACATAGACCACGGCTACTGGCTGCCGTTCAGTGTCATGATCGTGATACAGCCTTATTTCGGTGCTACCTTCCAAAAAGCGCGCGACCGTGTCATCGGTACATTACTCGGTGGCATCACGGGCAGTTTGTTGCTGCACCTTCCCGCAGGGCTGCATATCAAGGAAGCCATCTTGTTCCTTACGTTCGTGCTTATGGTATACTATATCAAGAAGAAGTATGCCATTGCCGTCTTTGTCATCACACTCAATCTTGTATTGCTGTTCAACATAGAGCTGGCATATAACGATACCCTTATGGTCACAAGGGCGCTCTGTACAATAGGCGGCGCATTGCTTGCGGTGGTCTCGGGATTTGCACTGCTGCCTACATGGGATAAAAAGTGGCTGCCCTCGCATCTTGCCGATGCTATACAGAGCAATTACGATTATTTTATCTGTACCTTTTATTCCGAGCAGCGCACCACAACCTGGACGCGGTATAAAAGAATATCCGAATCAAAGAACAGTAACGTTTTCGATTCCTTCAACCGGTATATGGAAGATCCCGGCAAGGAGAAGTCGGTGGTATACTACGATCTCATCACCTACAATGTGCGCATCACCCGCGACCTTAATAATATACACCTGGAGCAGGACGAGAAGAAAGCCACGCAAGCCATTGTTGCCGACCCCGCACAGCAAAAAAGGATCAATGAATGTCTTGGCTTGTTCAATACGATAATGAAGCAACTCCCGGGCCTTAACCCTGATATGCAACTTAAGATCACCGAATATAACGAAAACAGGGCCACACCATTCCAGCTCAATGATGCGCAAATGGTCTCTTTGGAAAAATGTGCCATCGAGCTGAAAGCTATGCAGGAAGACCTTGAGAAAATAATGTGAGCCTATAAAATGATAAGCTTTTGATCTATTAGCACCTTGATGTAATCTTCCTCAGATTTGGTACATTTCACAAAGTCTATAAAAAACGTTTTGTCCATGCAACATTGCTTTCTCATGGCGCTTATCAGGTAGTCATCAATATCGCCCCCGCTATGGCTGGTATAAGTTCTGGAAACTAACTGGCCGTTGTACCAAAACTCAAAATAATGATGGTGGCTATCACTTGCTATAAAACCTTTTTTAAGTAAACTTGCAATTACTTTTTTAGCAGGCAGAGATGATATTTATTTATTACTTACTGCTTTAATAATAAAATTAAAATACTCTTTTGCCAATAGAAGTTTGGGGCTTAACTGCGCGTCCTTCAATTCATTCAGCCTTTTATAAGTATGGTCAAATTGATATGACAATTCGCTTTTGGCTTCAGCTATTGATTTGCCTGCCGCAAAAATATCTAACTGCTCATTTTCTATTATAGTTCCATCTCCTTCCTGTGATATTTGAAATAAAACAGGATACCTGAAAAGATAAACGTTGTTGCCCGATTCCAATCTGGAAAATTTAAGAGATAATGTTGCATCGTTGTCCTTGAATATTTCAGAAACAATTTTCGACGCTTTCCCTTTTGTATCAGTTGTGATGATCATTTTTTTCTCAAAATTAATGACCCTTAAAGTTACGATTTATTTTACATAGGAGCACTATTACCTGCTATACCATTTACCAACATTCATATTCTCACATTTACCCGTAAATTGCAGCTATGAATTACCTGGGGCATGCGTTCCTTTCGTTTGGCAATGGAGATATACTTACCGGCAATATGATAGGAGATCATGTTAAGGGCAAAGTAGCTTTGGAGCAGTACCCGGATGAAATAAAAAAAGGGGTGATGCTGCACCGCAAAATAGATGCCTATGCCGATACCCACCCTGCTACACAGCGCGCCAAGCTGCTGTTCCGTACAGATTACCGGCTATATGCAGGCGCTATAATGGATACCCTTTTCGACCACTACCTCGCCAGCGACCCTAAGTATTTTTCCACGCAGGAAGCCCTGCTGCAGTTTACCCTTACGTGTTATCAACAATTAGAGCAGAACGCAAAATATTTTCCGCCCGATTTCGCGGCCTACTTCCCGTATATGAGAGAACATAACTGGCTGTATAATTACCGCACATTAAAGGGTATGGAGCGGGCGCTGAACGGCCTGGCACGCAGGGCGAAGCATATGCCGCCCATAGAAAAAGCATACGAAACATTTGTTACCAACTATTACCAGCTCAACCAATGCTATTATGAATTAATTGATGATATGATCGGATTTGTTAAAATTGAATTAACTAATTAAACTACTATTGCAGAAACATTAAATTGCCGTACTGTAAAGAGAAAATATGCGTTTGAAACCTTCTAATATACTGGTTACCGTTTTATCCATTTTATTGATCGCCTGTCATTCAGAAACCCAGCCCGCCTCGGCCCGCACGAATAGCAGCAAATTTCACGAAGCCCCCATTAAAGCGCCCGTTGCCCCTTTTACTTACGATACCACCAGCCCCGAAAGCCGCAACATCATCGCGCAGCTGGATGAATACTACCGCAAGCAGGTGCGCGCAGGCTTCAACGGCAGCGTGCTTATAGCCAACAAGGGCAAGGTGATCTACGAGCGTTATTTTGGTTACAGCAACAAAGAGCAGAAAATACCGCTTGGTGTCAATTCATCATGCCAGCTCGCATCTGTGTCCAAGACATTTACCGGCGCTGCTATCTTATACCTCTACGACCATAAATACCTGGACCTGGACGAAACTGTGCAGCACTATATACATGAGTTCCCCTACCCCAACATCACTGTAAAGATGCTGCTCGACCATCGTTCCGGCCTGCCCGATTATACGCGCTGGGTGCCCCTCTATAACAAGAACAACGCCACACCCATCACCAATGCCGCCATGCTGGCCCTGATGGTGCAGCACAAGCCTGCAGTGGAGTCGCGGCCCAATAGCCGCTTCAAATACTGCAATACCAATTTCGCCATCCTTGCTATGGTCATAGAGCGCGTTACCGATATGAATTACAGCTACTTCATGTCTAAATATATTTTCCAGCCGCTGGGCATGGCGCATACGTTCGTTTACAACCCCGCCGCCGGGCTGCCTGCCGAGGCTGCTATCAGCTATAAGTTTAACTGGCGCCGCGAGCCCGATATGTTTGCAGATGGTATCTATGGCGACAAAGGCATTTACAGCACCCCGGAAGATATGTATCGCTGGGACCAGTCTTTTTACCAGAACAAACTGCTCAGCAATGAGACCATAGAACTGGCTTACGGCCCCTGCTCATTCGAGAAACCCGGTATAAAAAACTACGGACTTGGCTGGCGCATGCTCTGCTATGCCAATGGCAACAAGGTCATTTACCACAATGGCTGGTGGCATGGCAACAACACTTCCTTCTACCGCTTCATTAAAGACAACATGACCATCATTGTCCTCGGTAATAAATTCACCAACAGCATTTACCACCAGGCGCCCGCCATATACAGCATCGTAAAAGGCGTACCCGTTGTTAATGGCTTTGATACGGAAGATTAAACCCTCAAGATCAGTTAGCTGCTAAACCCTAAATCATGAAAAAAACAGCTTTCTTTTTGTTGATGTTTGCTCTACTATTTTCTATGTGCTCAAGCCCCGACGCTAGTTCAATAAATCAAGCAAATTACTATGGTAAAAACATAAATGATACAGTACGTTATATAGGTTATACGCAATACAATGCTTTACCTGCAAATGTTGACACAAGTTTTATTGATACAATACTAGTAATAAGAACAGATAAGGATTCGATTAAATTTTGTAATCGTTCTTTATTCTACAGTTATCTTAATGGTGAATTTATTTGTAGTCATACTTTCAGCGTTTTTAAAATAAATACTCATAGTTTTTATAAACAAGGGGGGGCAAATAAAAGAAGTGTCTGGTTGTTAAATTTCCGGTTTGAAAAGAATGATAGTTTATTCTCCGAGCAAAATGTTGACGCAGTGATAAATGATACGAAAGAGCATCAGATATTTAAAGGCAAGCGTATCAATTCCCGTTAAGCCTTCTGCGCGTAGTCTCCGACTAGCCGAAAAATGCCTACCGATAGCTATCGTATCAGATTGGTAAACCTGCAAAAACTACTACCTTTGGGCGTAGCCTCAAAAGCGCGTCACTACAATTGGGAACATTAATATATTTGCAGCAACCCTCATTAAATGAAGTATATCTTATTGACTGTGTTCCTGCTATTATTAAGTAGTTCAATACACGCACAGGAAAATATTATCTCAACAAAGATGCCCGTTGTGGACACTGTAATTTCTATAGGTGGTATTGGGAAATCAACACATCATGCACCTTCGCTTACTTTCAATCTTGCAAAGAAATTGGTGTATGCCTATTATCGTAAAAAGGGCTATTGCAGCAGCGATAAATTACCGGACATGACGAATTCAGAAATCAAAGACGGTAATATTTTGTGTGTGGATTTTGACACCCTTTATTTTACACATTTAAGCGGCAAGTATGGCCAGGATGCCATCGTCACATTCTGGATCACACCACCCTACTCAAGTGGTAACTGTTTTCAGCCACATAAAGCCATAATTACCTACAATGCTAACGGATACCAATTTACTAATGAAGATTTTATTCCGGATAGTTTTGCGATAGACAGTTTGACAATAATAAATGACCGGGTTTTTGTAAACGCAAATCAATATGATTGCAACCAACATAAAGAGATCAGAAGATTACGGATACAGTTAAAGAATTCAAAGCCTGAATAATTGATACCAAGATTTACGTTTCGTTGGGCGTAGTCTCCGACTACGTCCTTGAGGATGCCTACCGATAGCTATCGGTATCAGATTGGCGAACCTGCAAAAACCACTCAAACCCGCAATCCCGATAGCTATCGGGACTGCAAAGAAATTTCTGTCACAGACACACAGCGTTCTGTGATAGCACAAAAAACGCACTATCATAAAACCTCGGTTTTTTTCTTTCAGATCCCCACCCGAACTTTGTTACCGCTATAGCCGTTTTCTTTCAATAGCCATCGCTTTTATCAACTGCCGTAGCCTGAGCGAAGGCACGTAGCGAAGGCTATCGGGCGAAGGAGGTCGTGACCGCCGTAGCTCTTTTTTGCGACCTTTGCGGTTTATCTTCGCGTCCTTTGCGAGAAACATTTATTGCCACAAGGACGTAACCACAAATTGTCATCGGCAGCAAACAAAAAACGGGGTTATCAATCATGAAAATCCTTAAATCACGAAGAATCCCGGTTCAGACAATAGGGTCACAATGGGGTGTAAATGGGGCGTCGCCAAAATCCATAAATGATGATTATCAATTAGTTACAAGCAACCATGCCCCATTATTATTTTTTCAGAAAATGGGGCACCGAAGCTATTTTCGATACCCGATAGCGAAGGAGGATAAAAATGGGACATCAAAAAAGTGAGCAGGAAGTATTTGGTAATTACTGGTTTGTTACAACTTACCTTGGCGGTCTTTAAAACACGATACCATTACACATTGCTATTTGCGCCCCTGCCTACCGGCAGGCAGGTCTGCGCCTTTGCGAGAAGTCTTCTGTTGAAAAAATCCGCAAAAAAATAACCCCGCTAATAATGCGGGGCTATCTATGATTTGTAAACTGTTTTATCAATGATTAAAAGCTCAATATCTTGATCTCAAAGCACTCCCCCTGTAGGGGGCCGGGGGGTTATTCCTTGCTATCATCAGCAGAAGCAGGCGCTTTTTCCAGCTTGTTGAATTCGAATATCAGGGAGAAACGCAAAGTATTGGATAATGGGTTACGCGTAGTACCTGATCCCTGCGGAACAAGGTAAGAAGCATTCAGCAGGAAGATGTTGTAACGCACACCCAGGCCGCAGGTAATATACTGGCGGTCGCCGTTATTAGGGTTCTCATAAAAGTAACCCGCGCGGAATGCGATCGTATTCTGGTACCAGTATTCAGCGCCAAATGATGCATCTATTTCCTGTACCTGGTTACCTGTCTTGAACGAAGTGAAGATACCGTTCACCACAGTTACCGAAGTATCGCTGCCGGCATAATTAAGCACAGGCACCAGCAGTTTGTTCAGGTCCAGTGCAAAGGTGATCTTGTTATAAGCATCCCATTGTGATGTATACGCAATGCCCACGCCCAGGTTCATGGGTATGAAATCTTTGCGGCTGGAGTTGTAAGATATTTTAGAGCCTATGTTGCTGGCTACTGCGCCAAAGCTGAATGTGCGGCTCTTGTCATCGGTTACTTCGTGCTTCTTGGTGTAATAAAAACCGAGGTCTGCACTGAATGCGTTACCCGGCCTGTAATCACCACCACCCGGCACATAGCTCACACCGGAGGCGATAGCCGAATGTATATAACGTAAAGTAAGACCTGTAGATAAAAATTCGGAAAGTTTTTGTGAGTAACCGGCGTCAAATGAATATTCCCTTGGCATCCCGGTACCTATAGGGTTACCCAGTCCGTCTGTGTAATTAATATTACCGAGCGAGAAATAACGCATAGATGCACTGATGGCCTTGTCATTGTTCTCACCAAACTTGGCATAGCCGGCCAGGTAAGCGAGGAAGATATCAGGCACAAGGTCCTTAAGCCATGGGGTATAGGTCATGGATAAGCCATAATTCTTATCTGTGAATGGTATTTTGGCCACATCCCAGTACTGCGCATTTGGGTCCGGGCTCACTGCTATCGCAGCATCCCCCATTGCACCCGCACGGGCATCTGGTGATATTCTTAAAAACGGTACCGCAGTGGTAACAAAGCTGCTGCTGGTGCCGTTCAAATTAGCCTTCTGTGCCAAGGCATCTGTTGTTACTGCACCCGCAAATAGCGTTAACCCAATTAAAGCAAATTGTTTTACCATCCTGTTATTATTATAAATTTTATAATTTTTGCAAAAATATTCCATTTTACTCATTTTTCAATAATTAATTGCGGTTTGTACCTACTAACGCACAATTACCAGTTTTTGGTATGCAGTCGACTGAAAACCTGTTTCTGTAGATATATTTATACGGTACACATACACACCTGATGGCAATCTTGCCCCCTGATTGTCGGTACCATCCCAGGTCAGTTCGCTGCTCCTGCTGCCGGTGGGCGTAAATGATTGCTTTATCACATCTACCAGGGCGCCGCTTGTATTATAGATGTATATCTTCACATCAAGCTGTTCATCGGGGTGGTTGTGTTCAAAAACAAAGTGCGTGGTATTGTTGAAAGGATTAGGGTAGTTCATCAGGTTCTGGATGTCCACCACTTTACCATCTATTACGGTAAAGTCGACGGAGCCCTCGCCTACGTTATCATTTACATCCCATGCTTTTACGGTTATGGTATGTTTACCATCGGCAATGCCATTCAGCGGGTAGGTCACGTATCCGCGCTGGTAGGTATTGGGCGCTGTTTCGTAATAGTCGTTCAGTATGTAAGGCACCTCTACATTGCCATCAAGTACCGCGGTAAGGTCATGCCCCACATTATTGCCGGAAACGTTGATACCTGTGGAGTCGAACAGGGATACGAACAAAGAAGTGTTACTGCCGGTAATGCCGCCGTTAAGGAACAGGCTGTCGCCTATATAGGCCTTTACTACCGGTGGTGCTGTGCTCAGTACAGGGTTGGCAGAAAAGCCACCCACCTTTATTGAGGTATCGCATCCTGCAGCATCGGTAACACCGTTCTCAGCATAGGTGCTCACCTTGCCGGTACCGTATACATAATTGATGTCCTTGGGTGTGATGAATGTAAAAGTGAAGAGGCCGTTGGTAACTGATACCCTTCCTTTATATACAACACTGTTTTGCAGGTTGAACTTTTCATTGGTGCCGCTGATAGTTGTAACAACGGTAGGCTTATCAAAAAAGGAAACGGAAAGCAGCCCGTTAAAATTGTCGAGCACATTGCCGTTGTAGTCACGTACGCTGCCATGCATCACATAGGCACCAAGCGCTTTTACCGTATCTGCATGTTCCAGCGTAGCCCCGTCGATCACGCTGTCGAGTACCACACTGTATTGCGGGAAATCGGGCGTAAGCGCAGGATCACCAAGCAGGGAGAACTTGCGGAAGTTAGACAGCTCATCTGCATTAGTGGAGTCAACAGAACTGTAAGTGACGTTCTTGCCTATGCGGCTCGCATCGCCAAACGTATTCCACCTATGGTTGGCATCACGCGCAAACTGTGCGGCCAGGTATTGTGAATTGATATACACATTATAGTCTGCATAAACTGCGGCTGTGGTGGTAAGTACAGAGATCACCCCACCGCCTGCGCGCAAAACCATTTGCTCAGCGGCAGATACATATTGCGGATGATCAAACTGTCCGAAATCGCAGGTGGCCGTAACCATGAACGGAAGCATGTTTGCATTGCTCCAGTTATTAAAGTCATCCTGCGTCAGTATGCGTTCATCGGCCCATACCTGTGTATTGCCATGGCCGTTGTAGTTTATCATGAACACGCCCTTGAATACATCGTTGTCTATCTCGGCATTGATATCAGGGCAGCGTGCACCTGCAGGTGTATTGATCACAGGTGTAGCATCTATGTAGGTCTTATCTTCATTGTAAAGATTATGAGCGGCGCTCATCACCGTTGCTGCCATATCTTCCGCATTTTCCATGTGCGGGCCGGCATTGTCGTTGTTATCTGCGGCAAATAATGCGGAGATGCGCCATGGCCCCAGTGTTGCAGGCTGTGCATAGCTGGTTATTTTAGTCACAAGCGCATTTGCTTCATCCTGGCTTCTTGCAGGCAGGCGGCCCACACCTACATCAAGCGTATTTGCTATCGATGGATTACCGATATCTTCATTGTCATCAAGGAAACCGAAGAAATCATCTGTTGAGAATGCGTCAATGTCATTAAGCGCCTGTGCTGATTCATACACGGGTACAAAGTTGCTGTTGTCAGCTATCCTGTTCTTGTAATCATAAGAGGCACCGCCGAACAGTAGCAGGTAACGTGGCATTTGTGTGCTGTCTGTACCCGCACGCTTAAAGAACATCCGGGCAAAGTCCCTGATCGCAGATATATCCTGCCCGCCAGATGAGAACTCGTTATACACCTGGTCGGTAGTAGCCACCGCCACACGCATGTTATCATGGCTCTTGTGGTAATCTGCCAGTTGCTGTGCCTGCGATAAAAAATCGGGATGGGTTACTATTATAAGATCTGCCTGTCCCAGCGCATGCAGGTTTTGATTAGGTACTGTTCCGGAATATTTTGGCGTGAATAAATTGGTGCTGTTCATTGCGGCAAACTGGTGCAGCATTGCAGCATCCTGCGTGAAAGTATAAGTGCTGCCGCTGAGTGAGCCGTTCATGATCAAAGGGACCTGCGGATAGGTAACGTCCCAAACCTGTGTGCTGCCGTTGGCGCCCTGTAGCTGGTAATTGGCCACATTCCCTGCACCTACACTCTGCCAGTCGCGGAAGTTCATCTGGTCTCCGGTCATGGTCAGCGACTTGCGGGCATTCAGTTCAATATAATATAGGTACCCTATGCCTGTAGCATCACCGGGAAGGTAGTTGATGTTGACATTAGCCACCTGCGAGTTGCATGCAACACTGCCCGACACTGAAGTGAAGGCCATAACATCGTCACCGGAAGTAGCGGTAAGCCCGCCTGTGCCCATGCCATTGCCGTTCACAGATATAACGATCATGCTTCCGCCTACGTCACAAGTACCTGCAAACTGCACCTTGCAGTATATACTGGATACATTAACGCCCATATCAAAGCTGAACGTCTGCGAAGTGTTTGAGAGTTGTTGTGCAAATTCTTCGCCATACCACAGTTTACCTATGCCTGCAGGGTTTACAAGGTCCTGTTCGTGTGCATCGTAGTAGTTGAAATCAGTTACCGTTTTATTTCCGCTGGCTTCAGAACCCTGCTGCGATATGCGCAGCCCGGCTCCCTGGTCGAACGAAATAAAATAATAAGCAGTATCGGTATAAAGATTATTACGGTGGTTGAAACGCTGGTTGGTACTGTCCTTATCCCACGACTGGGGGCCTACACCATAGAAAACAACATAATCGCCGGTGTTAAAGACATTGTCGCCACCGTCATTTACCAGTATGGCATTTTCCACAAGGTCTGATGGCCGTGCTACGGCATTATTCTCCGGCAGCATATTACCACCATTACCCATTATGCGTATGTTGGCAGGATTGATACTTGAAGGCGTCACACCCAGTCCTGAAATGAAACTGTAATCGATCTTGTAAAAGCCTGTTTTGGTGATACCTATTTTATACCATGTGCCCTGGGCCAGTACCGAATTGGCAACATCTGTGGTTCTTGCAGCACTGCCGCTATTCCTTGTGTCCGGCTGTTCCTCTACTGATAATGCAAAGCCGCTTACCCGGTTTACTTTACCCTCAGCAGCGGCAACATAAACAGGTACATGCACTATAGCAAATGGCCGGTTGCGCTCCATGCCCAGTACCACCTGCATTGCAGAGGGGTCAGACAATTTAGCCTTCTTTGGCAATGCTACATTGGCATCATAGGTAATAGCGGATATGGTTACTTTAGGCAGCGCATAATTATTAAGCCAAACCTTCTCCGTGATATACCCGTTATGGATATCCCTGGTGTTTACCTGGTAAGTTTGGGCAAAAGCAAATAAATGCTGTGAAATCAATAAACTGATCAACAAAATAACCGTTGATATGAATTTTTTCATTTATTTATATTATTTTAAACTTTTAAGAGAAGGGATACCATTCAAAATTAAGTAATTAATGTGTTAAAATTGCAGCCTGAATGGTATCTTAACGTAATAACAACGAGATTTTTTTGAAGATATTATATTCTTTTAAAAAGAAAAAAACATTTTTTTTAACACTTAGGCCGTGAAAGCTTGAAAATTTCAAAAGAATGCGGTAACATTGTAACGGCTTTTAAAGAACGCCTGCCTCATGGGCAGGCAGGTACTTACTAATTAGTGTAAATATTTCAGCTTAATTATGAAAAGAAAATTCATTGGTATCAGCTTACTTTGCTTAGGGGCAGCTACTTTTTTCTCTGCATGCTCAAAGTCTTCTGCTAAAAAAGGAAAAGGCAATAATGTATCGCAGGTAACCGGGTGGCCGCTGAACGACAAACGTTTTGGTGGTTATGAAGTTGTTGATTATAAAGGGCAGCCTACACCATTAGGAATGGTATTTGTTCAGGGCGGTCGTTTCACTATGGGAGCTACTGATGATGAAATGCCGACTTTGGAAAACAACAGCCAAAGGCGCACCGTTACTGTTTCTTCTTTTTATATGGATGAGACCGAAGTGGCAAACGTAAGCTACCGTGAGTGGATATACTGGATGACCCGCGTATACGGCGCTGACTATCCTGAGTTGATCCAGAAAGAAACACCTGACTCTACAGTATGGCGCTCTGCACTTGCATACAATGAGCCTAACGTAAAATATTATTTCCGTGCTTCAGCATATAACAACTATCCTGTGGTAGGTGTTAACTGGTACCAGGCTACTGATTTCTGCCAATGGCGTACAGACCGTGTGAACGAGTTTGCGCTTATCAAAGTTGGTGCATTAAAGCCTAATGCCACACAGTCGAATGAAGACGTATTTACCACCGAAACTTACCTTACGCAACAATATGACGGTAACGGTAAAAAGAAAAAAGACCTTGACGTTAACGGTTCAGGTGGGCGTAATTATAATTTAGGTGATGGTGTATTCTTTCCTGACTACCGCCTGCCTACAGAAGCTGAGTGGGAATATGCTGCTCTTGGCCTTATAGGTAATAACCCGACTCCTGAAAACAAACGCCGTCGTGGTGAGGAAGTTGTTACAGACCGCAACACGCTGCCATGGGGCCCAAAGAATACTACCCGTTATGGTTTACATAACCAATACCAGGGCGAATTTGAAGGTAACTACATGCGTGCCAAAGGTGATGCGATGGGTGTTGCCGGTGGCCTGAACGATAACGCAGATGCGACCGCTCCTGTACGTTCTTACCTGCCAAACGCTTTCGGTTTGTATAACATGGCCGGTAACGTTAACGAGTGGGTAATGGATACTTACCGTCCTGATTCACACGAAGATGTTGATGAGTTCCGTCCTTTCCGCGGTAATAAATATACCCGCCCGAAATTACAGGACGATGGTACCCTCGAAGAAAAAGATACTATCGGTCATATCCCATACCAGGACGTTACCGCTGCTGAAATACAGGCTAACGGCCGTTATGAAACACGCAGCGGAGACCTGAACAGCTACAAAGACGGTGACAGCTTATCACAATACACTTATTCATACGGAACAAACACCCTTATCAATGACTCTACCAAAGTATACAAAGGTGGTTCATGGGCAGACCGCGCTTACTGGTTATCACCGGGCACACGCAGGTATATGCAGGGCAACCTTTCCAGCAGCACTATCGGTTTCCGTTGTGTAATGGATCGTTGGGCCAGCCCGGATGGCAACACTGAGCCAGGCGGTAACAGTTTCGGTGCACAGAAAAGGCACAAAAGATAATCTCAAAATAACTTAGTATAAAAGAACCCTCCCCAACTATCGGGAGGGTTCTTTATTTTTACACTAAATCGCACAGCGTGGAGATCAACGAACTATACAAGATATACCTGCAATACCCTTCTATACAAACAGACACACGAAAGCTTGTGCCAGGCCTGCCTGCCGGACAGGCAGGGTGTATTTTCTTTGCATTGAGCGGCGGCAATTTTGACGGTAATAAATTCGCACAGGAAGCGTTGGAAAAAGGAGCGGCATATGTAGTAATAGACAACCCCGCATATGCCATAAACGACCGCTGCATCGTGGTTAATGATACGCTCACAGCCTTACAGCAGTTGGCCCGTTATCACCGCCAGCAATTCAATATACCTTTCATTGCCATCACCGGATCAAACGGCAAAACAACAACCAAAGAGCTTGTGGCTGCTGTACTCAGCAGGCGCTTCGTTACCTATGCCACTGAAGGGAACCTTAACAATCATATAGGTGTACCACTCACCCTGCTGAAAATAAAAAGAGATGCGCAAATGGCGATCATAGAAATGGGCGCTAACCACCAAAAAGAAATAGCATCATACTGCGAAATAGCCATGCCTACGCACGGCATCATTACCAACTGCGGCAAAGCCCATATAGAAGGCTTTGGCGGCATAGAGGGCGTGCGTAAGGGCAAGGGTGAGCTTTACGATTATCTGCGTGCAAACGATGGCGCTATCTTCCGCAATGCAGACCTCGATTACCTTGTATCAATGGCGCATGATATAAAGCAACAGATCACATACGGCCGCGCTAATGCGGAATATATAGGCCGGCCCATAATGAGTGGCGTGTTCTTACAGATAGCCATGCTCACCTCGCATACCGAAACAACATTAGATACCCACCTCGTGGGTGCATACAACGCGCCGAATGTAATGGCCGCTGTAGCTGTTGGACTTCACTTCGGCATATCTATTGACGAAATAAAAACCGCGCTCGCTGCATACAACCCCGACAACAGCAGATCGCAATGGCTGCAAAAAGGAACGAACAAAATTATACTGGACGCCTACAATGCCAACCCTACAAGCATGCGTGCAGCCATACTCAACTTTGCTGAAGCAGATCTCCCCAACAAAATGCTGTGGATAGGCGGCATGAAAGAAATGGGCACCGAAGAACTGAATGAACACCGTGAACTGGTAGCGCTTATATCTAACTACGAATGGAAGGATGTGATACTGGTGGGCAAAGAATTTAAAGAAATAAAAGGCGCCTACACCTGGTTTGAAAATTCAACAGATGCGGCAGCTTATATAAAAGCGCACATGCCAGAAAACAGCTCCATACTCATCAAAGGATCGAGAGGCAGCAAGATGGAAGTGATGGCGGACTCACTGAAAAACTAAGAACCGATAACCTTATCTATCTTCTTCGATAGTTTATTTAATTCTTCCTGCAGCAACGGGTTGTTGAAAGATTCAATAGCGCTGTCTGACGCATAGCTTAATAAGGTCATGGCCATAAAATCCTGGTCATCCTTGCCTGCATAATGTGTGCGCATTTCATTCACCTTTGTATCTGCAAGCTTCACGGCTTTACGCACAGCAGATTCTTCCTCGGGTTTTATGCGCAGGCGATAACTGCGACCAGCAAGCCATACGGTTATTGATAAAAGTTCCTCTTCCATAGGTAATAAATAAAAGGATGGAAAATTCCTTTAGCACTCACAATATACAAAAAAATATTTCGGAGATAGTGGTTGCCCCGGTCTTCAGGTGAGGAATCAATGAATAGTATACATATTTAGGCTAAAGCCGTTCATTCTTAATTCTCAACCCCGATCTGAAGATCGGGGCAACTATAGCCTTGTAGTTTATTGGTTTTCTGCAACTGTATTATCTGCGACTGTGGAATGACCGGCAGCGCTTACTTCAGTATGTTTATGGATGAGTCGTTTCTGAAAGAATACAAGCGTAAGAACACCCACGGAAATGGCGGCATCGGCTATATTGAAGACCGGCTCAAAAAATATAAAATTCTTATTGCCCATGAACGGCACCCAGCCCGGCAGTTTGGTTTCCACTATAGGGAAGTAAAGCATGTCTACAACCTTGCCTTGTAAAAATTTTCCATACCCATGCCCGAAACTGGTGAGATGGGCCACAGCCACCTGGTTATGGGTCTGTATCATGCTGTGCAGGCTTTCGTAATTGCCAGAAAAGCAGGAATACGGACTATCTGTAAAAATGAGTCCGTAAAAGATACTGTCTAAAAGGTTACCCAGCGCGCCGGCAAGTATCAGCGCACCGCAAATGATAACGCCCTTGCCATAGTTTTTTTTCACCAGCCTGTGCAGCAGGTAAAAACCGAAAACAACCGCTACCAACCGAAACGTGGATAGCAACAGCTTACCCACTACCGATTCGCTCAGTTTCATGCCATAAGCCATGCCCTCGTTCTCAATAAAATGCAACCGGAACCAATTGCCCATTATTTTTACATCATCCCCATTGGCAAAATGGGTCTTTATATAAAACTTAAGCAACTGGTCGGCTATGATAACCAGCAAAACGATCAGGACGGCATTACGGTACTTCAACTTGTCTTAAAATTTATTCCGGCAAATATACTATTCTGCAAACAGAGATAGGCCGTATACATTACGTTTATATAAAAGATAACACTTTATTTAATTATTCGCCATTGATCCGGCATTCTCACAGATCACCTGCAGCAAAGTTTGTCCTACAGCCTTAAGCGTGCTTTTATCAATGATGTCCATAACATCGGCATGGGTATGCCAGTGTGGAGCAAAGGGGCGTTGCGGATCGGGCGTGAGGTTAATGATATCAATGGTGCGTATGCCTGCGATCTTATTTACGGGCACATGGTCGTCTGTAATTTCTGCACCCGGAGCATATGGAAAGAAGGATGAATAACCAGCATCGCTTGCCGCACGCCACACTTTTTGCTGCACGTCTCCTGCATATATAGTAGAGCTGGCTTCCATAGGGAACTGGGCACCATGCGCGCCGACCATATCAAGCAATATCCCAAAATCAGCCTTGTAACCTGCTATGTGCGGGTGGTTTGCCCAATATTGCGTACCCAAGCAGTAAGAATCTTCGCCCCACTCGCTACGGCCATAATCCTCTACATCGGTGAAAAGAATGTCTATGCCAATGGATACCGGCAGGCCATGTGCTTTAAGCGCGCCTGCTATCTCCAGCAACACAGCCACCCCGCTGGCGCCGTCATCGGCTGCTATTATGGGCTTGTCTTTATCTTTCGTATCCTGGTCGGCCCATGGGCGGCTGTCCCAGTGTGTAAGAAAAAGGATACGCTTAGTTGCTTTAGGATTAATAACACCTATAAGATTGATACAGGGCAATGATTTGCCATCGCCACCCTTTACATGCACATCTTGCTTGTAAACAGTATCGCATACTTTTTTAAGCATAGCATCCATCCATGCAGCACACCCGCTTTGGGCCGCAGAGCCGGGTATGCGTGGGCCAAAAGCCACCTGCCTGCCCACATAGACATAAGCACTGTCTGCATCAAATACAGGGACCGCAGCAGGCTTTACGACTACAGTATCTGTCGTTACAGCTCGCTTTTGTCCGTCTTCGTTCTTATTGCCGCCACAGGCTGCTATAAAAAGGCAGGCAAACACTATAAAAGATATCGATCTGGTATTTCTCATCAGCAATGATATGTAATCACCTGGAGTTTGGGTTTTAACTTTTGCCTTAAACTATGGTCCCATTAATTTGGTCTGCGCGGATTGCATGATGCGGTAGTCTCCCGTTGTACCCGGTGCATTAACGAAAGCTATAACCCTGCAGTTGGCCGGATTGACCGCGCCCTGAGCGAAAGCCGGAAGCTTATAGGAGTATACAGTTTGCAAAAACCTGCCGGCCACTTTGGTAGGAATGGTATCTAACACAGGATCGCCAAAAGGAACCGTTGTTACCATGCCAAGGAAAACATCGTTGAACAGGTAAGTGGAATCCGTTTTACCAAGCGGGAAAGCCTGGTAATCAATGATACTGTCCTGCACAACAACTATAGATAAATTCTGCGCCGTAGACACAGCCTGGGTATATGTAATTGTGGCTATTATAGTAGCGGTGTTGCTGGCAGCATTATACGTACTGGAAATGCCCAAGTTCAGAGAATCGGGCGTGGATAACCTCCCGGTTATATCCCCGGCCCAACTGCTATAACCGATAACGGTAGTGCCGGAAACGGGCACCCTGTCTATACCGCCGCTCGGCAATTGATTGACCCCATTGTATATCGCGCTGTTTGCTATTGCCTTTGCTGTATTACTTCTGAAATCATATGCGGCGCCGGAAGGGGGCTGCGTATCCAAAGAGCCGTCCGCCTCGAAAAGAGCGATCACATTCACACGGCCGGGATTGTGCACTTCGGCAGAATCTAATACGGCATGGCCCTGCGGGCAGTTCACACAACTTTCCCCGGTAAATTCCTCAACCAAAACATTATGTGGATCCGTAGTTGCAGGCACCGGGCCAACATAAGTGGTATCTGTAGCCCTTGAATTACCAAAATTGATATCCGGTGGTACTTCCTTGCAACCGGCAAAAAACAGGCCGCCAAAACATATCGCTAAAAATGATCTTTTCATACTATTAGATGAGGTACGAATTTAGTAAATAATAGCTAAATCACGTTGCAGCCGGATGTATATCCCTGCTTTTCGGCAATGGAGCGATATAATTCATAACTTTATCCGCTAATAAAACCAAATATGGAAGAAAATAAGAGGCAGAAACAGGTAGGCAAACTGGTAATGGAAGAACTAAGCAGCATATTTCAAAAAGAAGGAATGAATATAGTGGATGGCGGTATGGTATCGATATCCAAAGTGATGATCACACCCGACCTGCTCGAAGCCCGCGTTTATCTCAGCTTTTTCCAGGTAAAGGATGTTCCCGCATTGCTTCATAAAATAAAAGAACGTAGCTGGGAATGGCGTAAACTGCTGGGACAGCAGGTTAAAAACCAGTTGCGGCGTGTGCCGGATCTCGCATTTTTCTCTGATGATACACTCGATCATGTTTTTAAAATGGATGAGCTGTTCAAAAAAATAAAAAAAGACCGCGAATCGCAGGACCCGGCAGCAGAATAACTTTAATGGACCGCACTCTTATATGGCAATTGGCTTTCAGATACCTGCGTGGCAAGCGCTCTGCCAATGCTGTGCCTATATTGTCCCGCATAAGTATGGTAGCCATAGCGGTGAGCAGCGCGGCTATGATCATTGTGTTCTCTGTTTTTAACGGCCTTGAATCAGTAGTAAAAGATACGTACAAAGCTTTTTACCCGGACCTGAGAATATCTGCAACAAGGGGTAAATTTTTCAAAACTGATTCAACCCAACTAAATGCTATAAAGCAGATCAGTGGCGTGCAAAATTTGACTACTGTTATAGAAGATAACCTGCTTGCCAACGACGATGATAACACACAGATGAAAGTCGTAACCCTTAAGGGGATTGACAAAAATTACTTTGCCGTAAATGATGTAAAAAAATACATCACGCATGGCGATGATTCTGTTTCTGTTGTTCACCACACCGCTATTGCAGGCGCGCGCGTTATCAACGAGCTGGGTATAGACATCAATTTCACCGACAGCAAGGTGGAGATGTACTACCCTAACCCCACTGTCACCAATCCTGAGGCAGATCCCACAAACGCATACCAGGTGTTACGGCTGCACCCATCCGGTGTATTCAAGGTGCAGGACGAATTTGACAGCAAATATATAATGGCGCCATTATCGCTGGCACAGGAACTCTTTCATGCAGAAGGTAAGTATTCATCTATCGAGATAAGTACGATGCCGGGTACCGCGGACAAGGTAAAAGAGCAATTGCAACAACTCTTTGGCAACGGATATCGCATTGAGACCCGCTATGAGCAAAACAGGACCATGTATATGGTAATGGGCGGTGAAAAATGGGCGGTGTACGCCATTTTGCTACTTGTATTATTTATTGCCTCTTTCAACATGGTAGGGGCACTCTCTATGCTGGTTATAGAAAAGCAAAAAGACATTGCCATACTAAAAGCCATGGGTGCAAACCCTGCCGCTATCAGGAAAATATTTGTGCTGGAAGGCGTTTTATGGGCGCTTGCCGGTGGAGCGTCCGGTATATTGTTGGGCACAGCGATCTGCCTTGCCCAGCAAAAATTCGGGTTCATAAAATTGCAGGGAGACTTTCTTGTACCCTCATACCCCGTACAAATACAGGTACCGGACCTGGCACTGGTAATAGTAACCATCCTTACCGTAGGCATTTTAGCCGCATGGTACCCGGCTATCCGCGCTACAAAGACAGTTGATCCGTCGTTGAAGAGTGCATAGGTTTTCAAATTGCATAAAACATAATAATTATCGTAAATTTGCGTAATGCCTTGTGATAGTATCAAATTCAGCGCTCGTAGCTTATAAAATAAATCCACAATGGACTGTATTATTTGCAAGAACGGAACTACACTGGCAGGGATTGATACACTGACCTTTGAAATGAAAGGACACCTTATCATTATCAGGGATGTACCGGGAGAGGTATGTGAGAACTGTGGCCATTTTTATATAGATTCTGAAGCTGCGATTGAGGTTCAGAAAAAAACAAAACGGGCCGTAGCAGAAGGTGCTGAAGTAGAAATATTGAAATATGCCTAAGTGCATATCTATACATCCCCCAACTATTTTAACAAACCCATTCCGCCGTTGAAGGCTGGTTTTATTTCCTGACCATAGTCATGTGATTTTTTACCCATTACTTTCTATTTTTGGATAGTAACTTATTATGAGTTGTAGTTAAATAGAATTGAAAATGGCATATCCCTTCCAGGTAACATCTTACGAACAATATAAAGAAGCCTATAAAAAGAGTGTTGACCAACCGGAACAATTCTGGAATGACATCGCGGAGCAATTTCTCTGGCGGAAGAAATGGGACAAAGTACTGGAGTGGGATTTTAAAAAGCCGGATATAAAATGGTTCATCAACGGCAAGCTAAACATTACCGAGAACTGCATAGACCGTCACCTCACCGATAAAGGCAACACGCCTGCATTTATATGGGAACCCAACAGCAAGGATGAAGCGCACAGGGTGATCACCTATAACGAGCTTCATTTTAAGGTAAACCAGTTTGCACAGGTACTTAAAAACAATGGTGTTACTAAAGGCGATCGTGTATGCCTGTATATGGGCATGGTGCCTGAATTGCCTATTGCCATGCTTGCCTGCGCACGGATAGGCGCCATACATTCCGTTATCTTCGGTGGGTTCAGTGCACAGAGTATCTCAGACCGATTGCAGGATGCAAAGGCGGAATACATCATCACCGGTGATGGTGCCTACCGCGGCGGGAAAGATATCCCGCTGAAGAATACCATAGATGATGCGCTGGTTACCTGCCCGTTTGTAAAGCGGGTCATTGTTTACCTGCGCACGCATACGCCTGTGAGCATGATAAGGGATAGGGATGTATGGTGGGATGATGAAGTGAAAAAAGTGGAGCAACAGGGTAACCCAACAGTGCAAGCTGAAGAAATGGACGCAGAAGACCCGCTCTTCATTCTTTATACATCCGGCTCTACCGGCAAGCCCAAGGGAGTAGTACATTCCTCTGCCGGGTACATGGTTTACACCACTTATAGTTTTGTAAATGTATTCCAGTACAAGCCCGGTGATATTCATTTCTGCACAGCGGATATTGGCTGGATAACAGGCCACACCTACATAGTATACAGTGTGCTTTGTGCAGGTGGCACCTCTCTAATGTTTGAAGGGCTGCCCACATGGCCGGATGCCGGTCGTCTGTGGGATATTGCAGACAAGCATAAGGTAAACATATTGTACACGGCACCTACAGCCATACGCAGCCTGATGGCATATGGCCTGCAACCACTTGAAGGAAAGGATCTCAGCAGCCTTAAAGTGTTAGGCACTGTTGGTGAACCCATCAATGAAGAGGCGTGGCATTGGTATGATGAACACATCGGGAAAAAGCGCTGCCCTATTGTAGATACGTGGTGGCAAACTGAAACAGGCGGCATAATGATCTCAAACATGGCGGGTATTACGCCGGCCAAACCCAGTTATGCGACTTTACCACTTCCCGGTATACAACCGGTATTGGTAGACGAGCAGGGCAAAGAAATAACCGGCCATGATGTGAGCGGCAATTTGTGCATACGCTTTCCCTGGCCGTCCATCATCCGCACAACATATGGCGACCATGATCGCTGCAGGCTGAATTATTTTGCAACCTACGACAATATGTATTTCACCGGCGACGGCTGCTACCGCGATGAGCAGGGCTTTTACCGCATCACCGGCCGCGTAGATGATGTGCTGAATGTAAGCGGCCACCGCATAGGCACTGCCGAGGTGGAGAATGCTATAAACATGCATACAGGTGTGCTGGAAAGTGCAGTGGTAGGTTACCCGCACGACCTGAAAGGGCAAGGCATCTATGCCTATGTGATCATGGACGCAATACCTGAGGACAAGCAACTTACACAGGCAGATATTACGCAAACGGTAACACGAATCATAGGGCCTATAGCGAGACCGGACAAGATACAATTTGTAACAGGCCTGCCGAAAACCCGCAGCGGGAAAATAATGCGCCGCATACTGCGAAAAATAGCAGAAGGAGATATGGCAAACCTCGGGGATACCTCTACACTCCTTGACCCGGCAATTGTAGATGAAATAAAAGGCGGGAGGGAGTCGTAAGTCGTGAGTCGTAAGTCATGAGTAAACGTATCTTTGAAACTAGTTTTAAAAGGATTGCAATGACACATAACTACTCAGTAATCGTAAAATGGACGGGCAATAAAGGCGAGGGCACAAGCAGCTATACTGCTTATGGCCGTGAGCATACGATATCGATAGAGCACAAACCGGATATATTGGGCTCAGCAGATGCGCCATTCCGTGGCGATGTAACGAAACACAACCCGGAAGATATGCTGCTGTCCTCTCTTAGTACCTGCCATATGCTGTGGTACCTGCACCTTTGTGCTGATGCCGGCATTGTAGTAACAGACTATACAGATCATGCGACCGGCACACTGGTGGTAACACCGGGAAGTGGCGGACATTTTTCAGAGGTAACACTTCACCCATCTGTAACCATTACGGACAAAACAATGATAGATAAAGCAAATGAGCTGCATGACAAGGCGCATCATTTCTGTTTCATAGCAAATTCCGTTAATTTTCCGGTGAAACATGAACCTTCCTGCAGATAAAATGATGAAAAAAATATTACTGCCTGTTTTATTGCTCTTGAATCTTTGTGCATCCGCACAGGATGAGCAGTACCTACAATATGTAAAGCCGATCATTGGCACCGAAAAGATGGGGCATACTTATCCCGGCGCTACAGTACCGTTTGGGTCTGTTCAGCTTAGCCCGGAAACAGACACTATACCCTATGAAATAGACGGGCACTACAATAAAGATGTGTACAAATACTGCGCAGGCTATCAATACGAGGATAAAACAATAGTAGGTTTCAGCCATACGCATTTCAGCGGCACCGGTCATTCCGATCTGGGTGATTTTCTTATTATGCCGACAACAGGTCTGTTGCAATTAAATCCCGGCACAGCAGATCATCCGGAAGGTGGCTTCCGTTCGGGTTTCTCACATAGCACAGAAGTGGCACAGGCCGATTATTATAAAGTAATGCTGGATAAGTATAAGATACTTGCCGAACTTACCACAACTACACGCGTAGGTTTTCACCAGTATACTTTCCCGAAAAGCGACCAGGCACATATCATCCTCGATGCAGTATACGGCATATACAACTACCCGGATAAAAATGTATGGACGTACATAAGAATTGAGAACGACACGCTTATTACCGGCTACCGGCAAACCAACGGCTGGGCGCGCACCCGCACTGTGTACTTTGCCATGACGTTCTCAAAACCATTTACAAGCTATGGTTATCAAAACACTTCTAAGAAAGAAGTTTACAAAGGCTTCTGGGGGAAATTTGACCAATCGAAAAATTTCCCTGAAATCGCAGGCAAACAAATAAGGGCATACTTTGATTTCAAAACCGAAGAAGGAGAGAAAATAAAAATAAAGTTCGCCATCTCCCCGGTCAGCACGGTCAATGCAGTTAAGAACTTACTTACCGAGGCGCCAAGGTGGGATTTTGATGAAGTGAAAAATAAAGGCCAGTTGGCTTGGGAGCATGAACTGATGAAGATACAGATCACTGCAGATAAAGAAACAAAAGAGAATTTCTACACCTCGATGTACCATGCATTCATAAACCCGACAGTATACATGGATGCAAATGGCGAATACCGCGGACTGGACCAGAATAAACACAACTCAAATCTCAGCGTAGGCGCTACAGACCACAGCTTTACCAATTATACCACTTTCTCCCTTTGGGATACGCACAGGGCGCTACACCCGCTTCTCAATATTATCCAGCCAAAGCGCAACTCGGATATGATCAGCTCTATGCTGGCTCATTACGACCAGAGCGCCGAACATATGCTTCCGGTATGGAGCAACTCTGCCAATGAGAACTGGTGTATGATCGGTTATCACGCAGTATCGGTAATTGCGGATGCTGTGGTAAAAGGCAATACGCACTTTGACCCTAACCGTGCACTCAACGCCTGTATAGCTACCGCAAATCACAAAAGCTATGATGGCCTTGAATACTATATAAGACTGGGCTACGTGCCGGAAGATAAAAACGGATCGTCGGTATCCAAAACACTGGAGTATGCTTATGACGACTGGTGTATAGCACAGATGGCGCAAAAGCTGAACAGGAAAGATGTGTATGACGAGTTCATAAAACGCTCTGAAAATTACCATAACGTCTACGACCCATCATCTGGTTATATGCGCCCACGCATGAGTGACGGTACCTTCAAGAAAGACTTTGATGTACTTAATACCGATGAACCGGGCTTTATAGAAGGCAATGCATGGAACTACAGCCTGTATGTGCCACATGCACCTGCCGAACTTATTAAAATGATGGGTGGTAAAAAACGTTTCACACAACATCTTGATTCGTTATTCACGATGCAATTGCCGGATAGCTTTTTTGCCAAAACCGAGGACATAACCCGGGACGGTATTATAGGCAACTATGTGCATGGCAATGAACCATCCCATCACCTCGCTTACTTCTACAACTGGACCGACCAACCCTGGAAAACACAGGAACGTGTACGCATGATACTGAAGAAGATGTACCACCCTACCCCGGATGGCCTTGGCGGCAATGATGATTGCGGGCAAATGAGTGCTTGGTATATTCTCAGTACCCTTGGCTTTTACCCTGTAGCTCCCGGCTCTGAGAATTATGCCTTAGGCAGCCCTGCAATGGATAAAGCGCTACTGTACCTGGAAAACGGGAAAACATTCACCATTACAGCAAATGGCCAAAGCGACAAGAATGTGTACGTTAAAAAAGTAACCTTAAATGGCAATGCGCTCGACCGCAATTACATCACCCATTCAGAGATCATGAATGGCGGGGAATTAGTTTTTTATATGAGCGATAAGCATGGTAAATAGATCGTATTTTATGAAGTTGTTTGTATTTATAGTTGTTGCTACTGCATTTTTATCAGCCGGCAATACTGCCTATGCCGGGCTTGCGGATTCTGCCGATTTTACGCTAGCCATTAAGAAATATGACCTGAGCAAATTATGGCGCAGCGACAGTATCCAGATACTGACGAATGAACACAACTCAGATGGAAAACTCGTTTTTGAAGGTGAACTGACCGATAAATTCCCGGAACCATATGGGTTTATCGGCAGGAATTATCAACGCTTCTATATTCACTATTTAACGGTAAAAAAGGACACCGGAAACGCGTCCCGCTATATTGTTTATGGAAAAACAAAAGTAAAGGACAGTGTTCGGAATTTTCACGGAACAATAACTGTTACAAAGGCGAAGGTCAGCAGGGGGATGACTACTATGATCGTACCACAACCAGGCAACAAAAAAAATGAAATAACCTTTAAGCAAGGTGCCATTTATTGCGACATAAACTTTTCAGAAGACACTACAGTACCCAACAGTGGCACGATAACCGGCAGATTGGCCACAAGGTTCTACCTTGACTCGGAGCAGCATATCTTTTACGATAACCTCAATAACATTTCGGACAGCTACTGTAATAACCAGGTTACCGCTGTCTGGAAAAGATATAAGATAGATAGCGTAAAAAGATGCAACTGGGGCGACTACCGCATCCCTGCCTGCGGCGACCTCGATGAAGGTGCAGGTGGCTTCAGCCCATCTGATAAATACCTGATGAATGGCTGGCAGGACTACCGTGACGCCTATTTTTCAGCCCCTGAAACGCCGAAAAGCAGGCGGGCAGTAAATGGGGAAAATGTTCGTTGGTGGAGATAATCGCCAGACGATCCTTCCAACTATCGTGGAACCATTATGTCGGCATTTGAAACCAGCATCATAAAATAAGGGTTTGATGCTTTGTGCTTTTTTAAAAACAAAACAAACTCTTTATTCAGCACTAATTTTCTGTCACGTTGTGCGCGTTGAGTTACCATAGGACCTACAGAGTCTGTCGAAACAGTCATTTCCGCTTCACTCTCTACTTTCGCACCATGTTCATCAATTAGAAATGCGTTTCTCTGATTGGCTTTTTCTATCGTCAATGTCTTATTCTTAGCAAAAATATGCGCACCAATAATACTCTTATAATTTGCTAAATAATTGAACTTCATTACAGGCAATAGAACTATATCTCCATCGTGCAATATGAACATCCCATCATCTCTCCTTTTTCCTCGTTCTCTTTCAGCCACATCAATGGAAAACTTTATCGTCTGCAAGATTGCATCAAAATTAGTATTAGCGTTAAACCCTTTGGCTACAGTAATCTCATCATTTGAATCTGCCGGCAAAATTTTCAAGATGAATTTGTCATCATTTTCATAATAAAGTATCTCAATTTGATTCGCTACTCTTTCGCTGTAAGATGACATACCAAATGCCTTAACATGCTTCCCCCCAAAGACCAATCCATTCTCCACGGTATCCATATCTATTTTGAATGGCAAACCTATTTTAAATATGGCCGATACAGCAACAACATCTTCAGCGTGAGTGACATCCGTTATGTATTCACCTTTTGATAAAGTACCTATATAGCTTTGTGATTGTGCTATTAACTTAAGGTCATGGTTACTATCAGGGATATTAATTTTTCCTTCAATCTTATTTTGGAGCTCATTCCAAGCATACAAAAATGCTGCCGAATAAATTACATTTTTATGTTTCGGCAATCCGTGCTGTAACGTAGGTATGAACTCAGTAGACGAAACTGTATCTATGCAAGTAAGCTTTGGAAATGAACTTTCCTTTTGCAAAGCTCTTTGACTCACCCTTGTTCTTTCTCTGCAAGAGGCAATAGTCATTACAAACAAAAAAAATGCAAACCATTGTTTCACGGTAAAGAATTGTAAGTAAAATTATCTCATATAGCTCGTCGTCGAAGGGTTCACTTTAGGCAAAGGTTTACGGGGCATTTTTTCATCACGCATGGCAGTGTTATACACAAATGAAGCAATGATCACAGAAGCCTGCATCAGGTCGCTTTTGCTGGCGCGATCGTAGCTGTCCATATTGGTATGATGTGTGCGGGTGCCATATTCCAGCGGATCCTGTATGAACTGGAAGCCGGGTATACCTACCTCATCAAATGAGATATGGTCTGTAGACCCGGTGTTCTTTATCGTCACTGTTGTTGCACCTGAATCCGCAAATGGTTTCAGCCACTCTTTAAAAATAGGTACTACGGCTTCGTTGTTTTGCGCATAGATGCCTCTTATCTTGCCACCGCCATTGTCAAGGTTGTAATAAGCGCTCACCTTTTCCTGTTCCGGTTTCAGTTCCATAGTGAGCCTGTTGCCAAAATGGTTCTTCACATATCCTCTTGATCCCAACAGTCCTTGCTCCTCGCCGCTCCACAACACTATGCGTATGGTGCGACGTGGCTTTACATCAATAGCCTTAAGAATACGTGCTACTTCCATCATCACGGCAGAGCCCATACCATTGTCTGTGGCACCGGTAGCAGCATGCCAGCTATCCATATGGCCGCCTATTATCACCAGTTCATCCTTCAGTTTGGGATCAGTGCCCGGTATTTCGGCAACAACTACATTTTCTACAGAGTCTGCCATAAGAAAAGTTGTTTTTGTGTCCATCTCCAGCGAGACTTCTTTACCCGCATCCAGTAGCCTTATCAACCTTGCAAGGTGCTCATAACCCATTTCCATTTCCGGCAATACGGGTTTTGCATCCCATGCGCGCGATGCGCCATTGGATGTAAACACAGTGCCCATTGTTCCCCTGCCACCGCTTACTACAGCAGTAGCACCTTCTGCATAAAGGAAGGAATCAATCATCTTTCTCCTATTGACAGGAGACATACGTGGTTGTGCGGGTTTCTTAGCAGTATCCTTTGGCGTTTCAACAGGCATTTTTTCCTGCTCCATTTTCACCAGGTCGGTATCCGCAAGGCGTTTTGCATCGGGCGTAAAATTCAGTTTAGGTTCTACATTCATTGACAGCACCACTATTTTACCCCTGAGCTTTCCGGTATATTTTTCCATATCGGGCGCGCTGTCTATTTTCACCAACACCGCGCTGCCACTCACCAGGCCGTTAGTGCCGGGTGTCCATGCCCGTGGCACGGCTATCAATTGCTGATAATATGGTGCGGTCATAGCCACGTAGCTTTTGTTAATTTCCCATCCCTTACCAAAACCACCCCATGGCTCTATGGCTGCATGCTCCAACCCCCAGCCTGCGAGCTTTTCGCTCGCCCATTTCTCCGCATTCTTCATGCCGGTAGAGCCGGTGAGCCTTGGCCCGTTCACGTCGGTAAGTTCAAATAATGTCTCCATTACCTGCGAATGGTTATAGCCTTCGTTCTTTATCTGGTCTACAACATGCATATCCGGCTTGTCGGATTTATCGCCTTTGAACGACATAAAGAAAACGGCAAGCACAACAGGTAAAATGCGGAATAAGTTCTTCATAAATCATTTATTAAGGCAGTAAAGTAATTAAAAATGTAGAAAATGAATAATACCCTCCCATTCATCCTGAGCGAAGTCGAACGTAACCGATCACCCTTTTAACCCTTTAACTCTTTAACCCTTTAACTTAAACACTCATGGCTCGGTTTTTTTATCATCATTTACAGATTTAAACGCATTTCTTATGAAAACATACATTATAGCATTGCTGGTACTGATTACAGTATTTAACAGCAGCACGGGGTTTGCGCAAACCTCAAAAGTAAAACGCAGCCCATGTAACACCATGGTTTCCAATACGAAACACCATAAGCATCATGGTAAAAGCATGGCGAAACACCATGTAGTGAAACGTGCCGTACCACGTGTTGATGAAACAATTTCCCTTGATGACCGCTCGGCTACGGCAATAGTGAATATCAAGGACGGGGACGTATATGTAAATGACAGCCTTGTGGCCACCGTTAAAATTCCTAAAAATGAAGATCACAGGATCATCATTAACTACATAGCCCCACCGCCACCTGCACCGGTAGCAGAGATAGAGCATGTAAAAGTAAACAGCTATACCGGGGAAATGCCTATGAAGGGTATGCTAGGTGTGCGGGTTGATGATGAGTGTATGGCTGGCGCTGCAATAGAACAAGTAATTCCTTGTAGTGCAGCTGATAAAATGGGGCTTATGCCTGGTGACCTCATTACAAAAATAGATGATCACAACATAGCTAACTCTGATGATCTGCTCCAGGTATTGGGCAATTACAAAGCAGGAGATAAAGTGTCTGTGACGATTAAAGACTTTGACGGAACAGAAACCCGCGATGTTGTATTGACCAAAGAAACAAAAGGCTGTGGTTGTGCACCATGCAATTCGTGCGAACGCGGCAGGTGGTAATCACTCGAAAATCGAACAAACTAAAAACCCCTGATCACCAAAGGCGATCAGGGGTTAATTATATCCGACAATGGGAAGAATCAAAAAACAATCCAAATTACAAATCCCAAATTCCCAATTACAATAACTATATCAGCTCAATGCTCCTGTTCACGAACTCTGTGAGGTCTGCGCCGGTGAGCATGCCCTGCGATAACATCGCAAGGTCATATGCTTGCTTGGCCAATTGTATTTGCTGGTCTTTACCTGCTTTCAGTATTTTGCTTATCAGTTTGTGGTTACCATTTATTGCTACTTTGTAATTGTCGGGAATAGCACCATAGAAGCTCATACCGCCGCCCATAGCGCTCATATC
>CAIJNJ010000041.1 GCA_903821975.1 uncultured Bacteroidota bacterium | reverse complement strand
CTTCCCTGACTTAAATTGTGATAATGCTTGTTGGCGGACTTCGTCACTCAAAGTGACTCCTGTATTGCGTCTTTTGGTCATGTTATCTGTGTTAAAGTTGTGACTAATTCTCAACTTTGACACAGTTTAATTTACGCCCTCGAGGTAACTATTTTATTAAAGTGAAATTTAAAGGAGGTGTTTCTTATCCAGTATTTCAAACCGACTGGAAACTTAGTGAGTTTAAACTTCTTGAATTTGTCTTACCAAAGGATAATGAGTTATCAGATATTATTAATTCAGGCAAAATTGACGTGAAAAACATCCTGAATAAAAAAAATATTGCTGATCCAGAAACCACTACATCAAATACTACGGGCATCAAAAAACATGTCCATTATCAGCCCATCATTAAAATTGAAAATGGTGATGTCTATTTGTTTGATTAATACCACCACAATTACCCGTATTTACATGTACCTACGCTGGATGGTGCGGAAAGATAACAATGGCGTGGATTTTGGGATATGGCGTAAGATAAGACCCGGGCAATTGGTCTGCCCCCTTGATGTGCATGTGGCACGCGTGGCAGAAAGGCTGGGGCTACTGGATAATAATAAATCGAACTGGAATAACGCACTACATCTTACAGATCAGTTAAGGATACTGAACCCTAAAGACCCGGCTGTGTATGATTATGCGTTGTTTGGGCTGGGAATGGCAGAGCGGTTCTGATTATTTGTCTATATACCTTGTTTTATCCACCACCTCTCTTATGATCATATCCAGGTCATTGGTCGCGATCTTCAGCTTTTCAAGTATTTCAATATTGTTTTCGTGTGCATTTGTCTCATAGTTGAACAAAGAAGCAAGACCCAGGATACTTGCTACCGGACCGCGTACCTTATGAGATTGTATCCAGGCTATTTCCCTCAGTTTTTCGTTTTGGCGCTGTATCTGCACAAACTGGTTCTTTTGTTCTGATATATCGCGGGCTATACAGATCACACCTACTATGTTCACTTCATCATCATATATAGGGTTTGAACTTATCTCCGTATGCAGAAGGGCACCGTTGTAATATTCCTCCACAAAAATGGTAAACGATTCCCCGGCTAATGCTCTTTCATAATCCTTTTTACGGGTATTGAAAAAGGATTCGGAACCCCATTCACCAAGCACATAATCGCCCGGCTTCCGTATTACACCCGCCAGTTCATAAACAGAGTCCTGGTACGATTTATTACAGAAAACGATCTCAAGCTTTGAATTTATTGACCATATCATGTCTTTTGTGTTATTGATAGTAGCCAGCAGGTTCAGCTCTGTATTGCGTATGGTATCAGTAAGTTGTTTTTCTTTTGAAATATCGCAGGTAACACCGGTGAGCGTATCAGGCTGATTTCCGGAGCCTTTTTTTAAGTTTATCTTAGACTTCATTGTTTTTATACTCCCATCAAGGTGCGCATACCGGAAAATGATCTCTGACGAGCCTTTTGTAATTGCGTCCTGCATTGAATTGTATACAGTTTTGCGGTCATCAAGGTGCACATTGTTGAAAAACAATTTCTTATTCGCGATCATTTCATCCGCTGTGTACCCAAACAGTTTATAAAAGGCGCTGTTAGGGTAAGCGTAGATAATATCCAGGTTATCTGCCTTTCTTGACCATATAGCATAACCAACAGAGAATAACAGGTTGTCTAACTGCTCTTTTTGCTCCTGGATGTGACTGGCCAGCTCGGCATTATGTTTTTCCATCAATACCTTTTCGTTCACATCAATGGCGAAGCTCAATCTTGCATCGATATTGGCAAACTGCGTGGTATGCGAA
The DNA here is from genome assembly GCA_903821975.1 of uncultured Bacteroidota bacterium. GTDB lineage: Bacteria > Bacteroidota > Bacteroidia > Chitinophagales > Chitinophagaceae > Nemorincola. Next base: position 4,317 of record CAIJNJ010000041.1, on the reverse strand, counting down.
TAAACGTGCGCGTAGAATACCTCACCATTTTTGTTCTGGTGTCTCCAATAACCCGCATCAAAAAAATCGGCCTTTTTACTTTTAAAATTCTTAACCATTAATTCCACATCTTCCTGCGGGCGGATATCTTTTATGGTCATAGCGGAAAACTCTTCCTTGCTGTAACCATATTTTTGAACAGCGGCATTATTTACAATAAGGAATTTCATTGTTGCGGCATCAATGATCCACATCGGGATAGGACCGTTCTCGAAATGCCTTTTATATTCTCTTATTGCATATTCTTTTTTTATCGTCAGCCCCTTCCGTTCAATAGCGAATGATATGGCTTTTTCCAGTTGGGCGTTATCAAAGCTCCTGTTTACCAAAAAATCCTGTGCGCCATGTTTTATTGCGTTGATACTTGTGGATTTGTCATCAGTATCAGACAATACGATCACAGGGATGTCGTTAAAATGTTTTTGAAGGGCGTGCAGCGCAGTTGATATATCGGGAGTTAAACAGGACAGGTCTGCCAGAATAAGATCAATATCGTTGTGTGAACCGGATAGTGCTTCATCGAGCGAAAAACTTCTCTGAATTTTATCGGGAGAGTAGTGTAGGTCTGAAAGATTGTTGTTAAGGGTCGCATATTTGGCTTCATCGGCCAGAATTACCAGTAATGTTTTCTTCATCAGTCGTTCTTCTTTTCCGCAATGATTTCTTCTTGCCGGGTTTAGATTATTCTATTATCACTCTTATATATCTATTCGATAATTAATGATGTGCTATACAAATCTAACCGTTCTTTTGGGAATTAATTGTAAACACATGGTTAATACAATCGTTAATACTTAGTTTTCTTTATTATACCGGGGCTATCTTTCCTTTGGGGCTTTTACCTATTTTTGCCCTCATTATGGCAAATGACAATAAACTGCAAAATATTATAGCGCACTGTAAGGAGTACGGTTTCGTTTTTCAATCAAGTGAAATATACGATGGGCTTAGTGCCGTATATGATTATGGGCAATATGGCGCAGAGTTGAAAAAAAACATACGCGATTACTGGTGGAGGAGCATGACGCAGATGCATGAGAACATTGTAGGTATAGATGCTGCAATTTTTATGCACCCTACGGTGTGGAAAGCCAGCGGGCATGTTGACAATTTCAGCGATCCGATGATAGATAATAAGGATAGCCAGAAACGCTACCGTGTAGATCATCTTATAGAGGGCTATGCGGAGACTTTAGATAAAGAAAAAGGCGATGCATTACTAAAGCAGATGGACCAGTTGCTTGCGGCTAATGATCTTGCAGGTATTAAGAAATTAATTGAGGATAATAAAATAGCGTGTGGAGTTAGCGGTACAGTAAACTGGACAGATGTACGCCAGTTCAACCTGATGTTCTCTACAGAAATAGGCTCTGTGGCTGAGGAAGCAAATGTGATATACCTGCGCCCGGAAACAGCACAGGGAATATTTGTGAACTTCCTGAATGTGCAGAAGACCGGCCGTATGAAAATACCGTTCGGTATAGCGCAAACAGGTAAGGCGTTCCGTAACGAGATAGTAGCGCGTGGGTTCATTTTCCGTATGCGTGAGTTTGAGCAGATGGAAATGCAGTTCTTCGTAAAGCCGGGTACCCAAAAAGAGTGGTATGAATACTGGAAGGCTACCCGCATGAAGTGGCACGAGAGCCTGGGCATATCACCGGACAGATACCGTTTTCATGACCACGTGAAACTAGCGCATTATGCCGATATGGCGTGTGATATAGAATATGATTTCCCGATGGGCTTTAAAGAAGTGGAAGGCATACACAGCCGCACCGACTTCGATCTGAAGAACCACCAGGAATACAGCGGTAAGAAACTTACTTATTTTGATACAGACATTAACCAGCATTATGTACCCTACGTTGTGGAGACCTCTATAGGGCTCGACCGTACAGTAATGCTTATTCTCAGTGAAGCCTATAAAGAAGAAGACCTGAGTACTGCAGATAAGCAGGATAGCCGTGTTGTGCTGAGTTTCCCGCCCATGCTGGCGCCCATAAAACTTGCAGTGCTGCCACTGACCAAGAAAGATGGCCTGCCTGAAATAGCCCGCGAGCTGATAGACCAATGCAAGCCGCATTTCAAATGCTTCTATGAAGAAAAAGACAGCATAGGCAAGCGCTACCGTAGACAGGATGCCATAGGCACGCCATTTTGTATCACTATAGATCATCAGACCAAGGAAGACCAGACCGTTACCATACGTTACCGCGACAGCATGACGCAGGAGCGCATAGCGCTTGCTGATGTAAAGAAGCTGGTGCTGGATAAGATAGCGATGTTTTAACAATGAGGAATTAGGAGTTGGGAATTTGTAATTTGGATTGTTATCTGTAATAAAGGATCGCTTATGGCTGGTGATATTCTACAGGAAGCAGCGATTGCGCTTGGCCAGGACTGGGATCTGCGGCTCCCGGATATGCTGTCTGAAGAAGTCATCCTGAAGCTCCTTGCAGACCGGATAGTAACAATACTGGAGCGCGGCCCCGAAACTTTTTTCCAGTTGATGTACCGCCTGGATATTTCAGAGAAGAAACTAAATGCAGTACTGCGCGATGATGATGTAGCAGCAAAAATAGCACGCCTTATATACGACCGGCAGATACAAAAGATACAAAGCCGTCTCGCCAACAGGAAGACCAGCGAAAGCGATGATCCCGAATTGAAGTGGTGAACGGAAACTACATCAAAGTAATCCTTTCATCAAATAAATCAAGGTTCAGACTATTTCGTAAACTTATACCCGATACCGCGTATAGAGTGAAAATGCTTTGGGTTTCGGCTGTCTTTTTCGAAGAACTTGCGGAAGTTGAGGATAAAGTTATCTATGGTACGAGTAGTGGGGTAAACATTATATCCCCATACTATCTGCAATATCTGCTCGCGAGACACCACATCGCCTTCATGTTCTATAAGCAATTTTAACAAGGCCGCTTCTTTTTTGCTTAGCTCCTGTGGCTGTTTGTTCTTGTCTATACACTCATGTGCGGCAAAATCTATTTTACAACCATCAAACTCATAGGTATCTCCTATGGTTTGCGGTTCCTTCATTCTTTTGTTTTTGGTAACCAGTTTGTCCACGCGCAGCAAAAGCTCCTCAAGGTTAAATGGCTTGGTGAGATAATCGTCACCGCCTTTTTTCAAGCCCTCCACCCTGTCGGCGCTGCTGTTGCGTGCAGATAAGAAGAGTATAGGCACATCATTGTGTTGCATCCGTATAGTTTCACATACCGTGATGCCATCCATATCCGGCAGCATAATATCCAGTACTATCAGGTCGAAGTATTCATTCTTTACGGTCTTTATCACTGCCGGGCCGTTGTCTACAGTCGTTACTTCATACCCTTCCAGTTCCAGGTTCAGCTTCAGGGCTTCCCGCAGGCTTTCTTCGTCTTCCGCTACTAGTACCGATGCTTTATGTGACCTGGCTGCCATTAACTATTGCTTGGGGTAAAAATTATTAGAAAAGCGATTGATCAAAGAGGTTTAATAGTAATAACGTTGTACAATTCCGGGCCGGGGTTTACTTTTATACCCATGTCCTTTACCGTTACGACAACAGAATCGCCGTCAAACGAATCGAGGTTGAGGCTGGTGCTCTCAACAAGGTATGAAGTATACCTGTCTACAGTAATAAGATGCGTGCCATAAGTATAAGTAGTAGTGCCCTTTGGCCAGATACGGCCATTTATAGTGGTGGTGGCATTGTCATCCACCGGTTTTTTTGCACACGATGCGAACGCAACAACAGCAAGGATGAATATGATGATCTTATGGAAACGCATATATAAATTCATTTAACAAGTATATTAGCAGTGCCTCCTAAAGGCAGGCCTATTGCAAAAATACTAAAAATAAAAATTTTCCTGCATGGCAATATCAGCCGTCTGGTGTATTTCTCGATTTTTTTGATCTTTTAGATTTGAATTTCCCTACCTTTGCCGTCCAAATTGCGGGCGTGGTGAAATTGGTAGACACGCTAGACTTAGGATCTAGTGCTTCGCGGCTTGGGGGTTCGAGTCCCTCCGCCCGCACTTAATTAGTAATCAAGCAGTTACACTTAAACGTAACTGCTTTTTTATTTTATTAAATTTACAATTTGCACAAAAAATTGCACAAAAAATAAATGGCCCTGTCGATTGGGACTATTGTCTGGCGTGTCTGCCAATTTCAACACTCCCGCATTTTACTATATCGAAAGCCGCTACAGACAATACTTTCAGCGATTTCGGTCTATTCAAATTGGTTACTAAGATGAGGAACTAATAATTGAAT
>CAIJNJ010000040.1 GCA_903821975.1 uncultured Bacteroidota bacterium | reverse complement strand
CGCAGTTGAATACGCCATACCCGGCCACTGCATATCTGAAAGGTTTCCTGAACACGAAAAAGATCGCCGCTTACCAGGCCGATCTTGGTATTGAGGTTACTGTTGCGTTGTTTTCGAGGCATGGTTTATCAAACCTGTTTAACCAAATAGAAAATGAGCCGAAGGAATTATCCGAGAACGCAGTGCGTATCGTTTCTTTAAGGGATGATTATATAAACACGATAGATCCCGTGATACGTTTCCTGCAAGGCAAAGACCCTACGTTGGCACACCTGATCTGTAAACGGAATTTTTTACCTGAAGCATCACGCTTTTCACAGATGGATGACCTCGCGCCTGCTTTCGGTAATATGGGCATACAGGATATGGCAAAACATTTTGCCACTATGTATCTTGAAGACCTGAGCGACCTGGTGAAGGAATGTGTGGACACCCACTTTGGCTTTAGCAGATATGCTGAGCGCTTGGGCAGATCGGCAAACAGCTTTGATGAACTGTATGGTGAGCTGCAAAAAGAATACACCTATATAGACCACATACTCATAAAGATACTTGCACAACGGATGGCAGAACTGCAACCCGGATTGGTGGCTATATCTGTTCCATTTCCCGGTAACCTGTATGCTGCATTCAGGATAGGGCAGTGGGTAAAGAAAAACTGCCCGGGTGTGAAAGTGGCCATGGGCGGTGGCTTTCCGAATACAGAGTTGCGTTCGTTGTCGGATGCGCGGGTGTTTGAGTTCTTTGATTTCATAACCCTTGATGATGGCGAAGCGCCGCTTGAGAACCTGCTGCAATACATTGATGGCAAGATAAAGATCGAGGACCTAAAGCGCACATTCGTACTGGCAGATGGTAAAGTTACTTACATCAACAACAGGGCCTGTGCTGATTATAAGCAGGGACAAGTGGGCACACCTGATTACAGTAACCTGCTGCTGGATAGATATATCTCCGCAATAGAAGTAGTGAACCCCATGCATAGCATGTGGAGCGATGGCCGGTGGAACAAACTGACCATGGCGCATGGCTGTTACTGGGCCAAGTGCACGTTTTGCGATATCTCCCTCGACTATATACAACTGTATGAGCCCATTGCGGCACAACTATTATGCGACAGGATAGAAGAGATCGTGGCACAAACAGGGCAGACTGGCTTCCACTTTGTGGATGAGGCTGCACCACCTGCGTTGATGCGCTCATTGGCGCTGGAGATCATCCGTCGGAAAATAGTGATATCGTGGTGGACGAACATACGGTTTGAAAAAAGCTTTACACGCGACTTGTGCCTGCTGCTTAAAGCATCCGGATGTATAGCAGTATCGGGCGGGCTGGAAGTGGCTGCTGACCGGTTGCTGGAACTGATACAGAAAGGTATCACAGTAGCGCAGGTGGCGAGAGTGAACAGGCATTTTACAGAAGCAGGTATAATGGTACACGCGTACCTCATGTATGGTTTCCCGACACAGACAGCGCAGGAAACAATAGACTCGCTGGAGATGGTGCGGCAGATGTTCCAGGCAGGGATACTGCAATCGGCATACTGGCACCAGTTTGCGATGACCGCGCACAGCCCTGTGGGACTTCATCCCGAAAAATTCGGGGTGAAGAAAGAAACAAATGCGATCGGTACATTCGCGAACAATGACATTGTGCACCTGGACCCTACCGGCGCTGATCATGATGCATTTACACAAGGGCTCAAAAAATCCCTGCTCAACTATATGCACGGGGCATGCTTTGACTACCCGCTGCAAAAGTGGTTTGATATGAAAGTGCCGAAGACAACAGTGAAACCTGAATACATAGCTGATATTTTAAGTGAGGAAGAATATGCTGCTGCAAACCCAAATACCAAGATCGTATGGCTGGGAAAAATGCCCAAGGTGGAAACAGTAACCAAATCGAAGAAAGGCAACACATGGGAAGTAACGGAACTGACCTTCCAAAGCAAACAGGAAACAATCACGATCAAGACGGATAAAGAGCAGGGCCAGTGGTTAGCAGATATGTTGCCCAAATTATCAGTGGATAATGTAAAGACATATACACTGCAGGAAGTGAAGGCCAGCTACGAAGCCGCGGGGCTTGAAGACTTTGAGTTGTTTTGGGATAATAAGCCGGTGAGCGGGTTGTATAAGTTTGGGTTGCTGAAGCTATAGTAGCTTTTAGCAAGAAATATTATTTTGGTTTAAACTCCTGGTTGGAGACGGGTGGTGTGTCGGGGGTCTTTATCACATTAAATTCATGATGGGTGGCGGTGTGGCAGTTGTTGCAGGTATTGGTGAGCAATATAAAACTTGCTTTGAACCGCTGCGTGTCTTTTTTCTTTATCGCATCAGCGATGCTGTCTATCGCGGGGTCTATCATTGAAATTGATTTTACTTCAGGGCGGTCGGCGTTAAATTCTTTGATGGCGTCGAGGGTTTCCGATATTTCGCCCATTTCAAAATCTGCAAGCGCCCAGTTTTGTGCCTGGCCGGCAAACCATAATTTGGCATGGTGCATTTGTATGCCGAGCATGAATTCTCCCAGGCCGGGTTTGTAAGTATGTGCCGTTTGTTGCGGTAAAGCAACGGGCTCTTTTTTTTGTTCACCGCAGGCGGTGAGCAGGAGTATAGAACAAATAAATATCAGCAGTTTCATTAGAATATTATTGCTCAAGATACGATTTTGTCATATTGGCCTCCATCGGAAGAGTTCCAAACTAGTATTATTTTTTGTACCTTTCGGGCGGTATGAGCGATCATACCATTTTTTATTAAACTATAATTGAATGTTTGCGTATTTAGAAGGCGACCTGGTGTATAAATCGCCATCCATGCTGTATATGGATGTGCGCGGGGTGGGGTATGAACTGAACATAACCCTGCAGACGTATGCCATGATCCAAAACCTGGAGCGGTGCAAGCTCTACATACACCTACAGGTGCGGGAAGACGCGTGGGTTTTGTATGGTTTTGCAGATGAAGAAGAGCGTGCCACTTTCAGGCAATTACTGAATATAAGCGGGGTGGGTGCGGTGACGGCGAGGATCATTTTATCGTCGCTGAACACGGGTGAACTGGAGCGTGCGGTTACAGGCGAGGACGCTAAAACGCTGGAGCGGGTGAAAGGCATAGGCGCAAAGACCGCGCAGCGTATCATATTAGAATTAAAAGGGAAGTTAATCCCGATAGCTATCGGGACAAAAAATACATCACCATTATCGCCTGTAATACACAATACAACACAGGAAGATGCGTTAATAGCATTGGTGAACCTGGGTATAAACAGGGGCGTGGCGGAGAATGCTATTAAGAAAATAAATAATGCATCTTCATTGACCGTTGAGGAGCTCATCAAACAGGCGCTTCGCGCACTGTAAAATCACTAAAGAATAACACTTGAAGGGGAAGAGTAATTTTGGATACAGGCTTTTGTTTTTTATTGCGCTGGCGTTTGTGATAGCAAATGCCGGGGCGAGAGGCTACCGTCCATATTACATTTATCTTGATGCCGCCGACCCAGATAGCACTGCCAACAAAGACAGCCTGGCCCAGTCGGATACCCTACACAAATTGAAATTTCCCATCTATGATCAGACCGGTGATCCGGTAACCGACTACAACCGGCCGAAGAGCATAGACCTTGCCGATCCCAAAAACGAGCATAAGAATTTTGAATATGATGCAGACTCTAACCGCTATGAATATAACGAAAAATTAGGCAGCGACTTTCTGCGCAACCCTACTTACCTGACGCTGGATGAATATGAAAAGTACCGCGGCAAAGAAGAAGAGGATGGGTACTGGCAGCGCAGGCTGGACGGATTGATGCTTTTTAATAAAACCCCTGAACTGCCCCAGATGTATAAAGAGGGGCTTTTTGACAGGATATTCGGGAGCAACACGATATCTGTGAAGCCGCAGGGAAATGTGGACGTAACCTTTGGCGGTAACTGGCAGGACATCAAGAACCCAACCTTGACACAGCGCGCGCAGAAGTATGGCGTGTTTGATTTTGACATGCAGATGAACATTAACCTGCTGGCACAGGTGGGTGACAAACTGAAACTGAACATCAGCAACAACACCAAGGCGACATTTGATTACCAGAATGTGCAGAAGCTGGACTATAGCGGCAAGGAAGATGAAATGCTCAAAAAAATAGAAGCGGGCAACATCAGTTTCCCGCTGAAGAGCAACCTGATAAGCGGTGTGCAATCATTGTTCGGATTGAAAACACAATTGCAGTTTGGTAAGCTATGGGTGACCGCGGTACTGTCGCAACAAAAATCGCAGCGCAAGAGCCTTACAGTACAGGGTGGTTCGCAGTCGCAGCAGATAGCTATAAAAGCGGATAACTACGAAGAGAACAAAGACTTCCTGCTGGCGCAATATTTCCACAACAATTACAACACGGCGCTTGCAAATTTCCCGGCTATCAATTCGCAGGTAACCATCAGCAAGATTGAAGTATGGGTAACGAACAGAACAGGCGCGGTAACAGGCGTGCGTGATGTGCTGTGCTTCATGGACCTTGGTGAAGGCACTCCGTACCTCACGAATTTATCGAACCCGAACAGCGGTATCCGTGCGGGGCTGCCGGATAACACGGCAAACCGGTTGTATACAGAACTGGTGCAAACACCAAATGGCCGCCTGCAGAGCTCCGCTACTAATGCAGCAGTATCGCTGGGCCTGACACAGGGACAGGATTTTGAAAGAACCACAGCGCGTGAACTTGCCCCTTCCGAATTTTCGTATAACGCACAGCTTGGCTACATAACACTGAATACACAGCTTAACTCTGACGATGTGCTGGGCGTGGCTTACCGCTATACTTACAGGGGTAAGGTATACCAGGTAGGTGAGTTTGCAGAAGACCTGCCACCGGATACTACGAGCCCTAAAGTGCTGTACCTGAAATTACTGAAAGGAACATCAGCACGGCCTGCGCTACCTATATGGAAACTGATGATGAAGAACGTCTATGCCCTTGGCGGGTTTGGCGTTTCGAAAGATAACTTTACACTGAACATCCTGTACCAGGACCCCGGAGGCGGAGAAGTAAGGTATATGCCCGAAGGGCCGAAGGAAGGCGTGCCATTCCTTTCGTTGCTGAACTTAGACAGATTGAACGCACAGGGAGAACCATCGCCGGATGGTGTTTTTGATTTTGTAGACGGCATCACCATCAATACCCAGCAGGGTAAGATCATATTCCCCGTGCTGGAACCTTTTGGTAAAGACCTGGATACGGCAGTGACCATACCACCCAATGTGACACCAGACCCGGTGCTGCAGCGGAAATACATTTTCCAGGTGCTGTATGATTCTACGAAAACTGTGGCGCAACAGTCGCAGTCGACAGACCGGTATATAATCCGCGGCACTTACAAATCGTCTTCGTCTTCGGAGATATTTTTAGGCGGCTTCAACATTCCGCCGGGCTCGGTGTCTGTAACGGCGGGTGGTACAAAGCTGATAGAGAACCAGGACTATACGATAGATTATGGGCTGGGCAGATTAAAAATAATAAACACAGGGATACTCAATTCCGGCGTTCCTATTAACATACAATACGAGGACAATGCAACATTCGGTTTCCAGCAGCAGAATTTTATGGCTGCGCGTCTTGACTACTATGTGAACAAAAAACTGACACTTGGCGGCACGATCATGAGGTTGAATGAACGTCCGTTCACCCAGCAGGTATCTTATGGGGATGACCCGATAAAAAATACGGTAGTAGGGCTTGATGCCAACTACCAGTCTGAAGAGCCGGCTGTGACTCGCGCGCTGGACAAGCTGCCGATATATGCAACAACGGCACCATCATTCCTGAACACTAACCTGGAAGTAGCAGCACTGTTTCCCGGCCATCCAAAACAGATAGACGCGCTGGACCCGGAGGGATCTGTATACATAGACAATTTTGAAGGAACAAGCAGTAGTTACGACCTGAAATTCCCGGCGATAGCATGGTCGCTTTCCTCCACGCCATTCGGCGCGGTGGACAGGTTTGGACGAACATTATTCCCTGAATCGCAGATGGATGACGCGCTGCAAAACGGAATGAACAGGGCACGCCTGGCATGGTATACGATAGAGCCTACCCTTGTAGACCCCGGATCAAGCGTGCCATCTTATGTAAGCAAGGACCCGAACCAGCACTATATACGCATGGTGTCTCAGCAGGATGTATTCCCTAACCTGCAAACAGCAGCGCTGCAAAACGCGCTGAGCACATTCGACCTTGGTTATTATCCGTCGGCAAGGGGGCAATATAATTTTGATGCTACCAATGTGAACCCGGACGGAACGCTGATGAATCCGCAGAACAGGTGGGGTGGTATCAGCAGGCCGATAGACAACACGGATTTCGAAGCATCGAATATTGAGTACATACAATTCTGGGTAATGGACCCGTTCATAAACAACCCTACATCAACGGGCGGTTCGCTGTACTTCAACCTTGGAGACGTATCTGAGGATATCCTGAAGGATTCGAGGATGTTCTTTGAAAATGGCATCCCATCGCCGTTCGATAACACAAAGCTGGATACCACAGCATGGGGCTACGTACCGAAATTTGAACAGCAGATAACACGCGCATTTGACAATGACAATGCCGCGCGCACATTGCAGGACGTAGGTTATGACGGGTTGCCGGATACGTCATCCATTCCCGGCCAATTGACCGAGCAAACAAAGTTTGCCGCATTCCTCACCCAGCTACGCCAGCGCCTGGGTGCTACGAATCCTGCGTATCTTGCGGTACTCAATGACCCATCGAGCGATGACTATCATTATTACCGTGGTTCGGATTATGATACCGTAAATGGTGGTAATGGACTTGGTGTACTCGGCAGGTATAAAAAATACAACAATCCGCAGGGCAACTCCCCGATCACAGATCCGAATGCATCATACGCTACTTCTGAAACAACAATACCTGAGTCGGAAGATATAAACAGGGACAATACACTGAATGAGGGTGAAAGTTATTTTCAGTACCGTATAGACCTGAAGCCGAATATGCAGGTGGGTACCAATAACATCATCAGCACAGAAGATACTATCGTGAAACTGCCGAACGGTACAACTGAGCATGAGTTATGGTACCAGTTCAAGATACCGATAGAGAATTATGATCACGTTGTAGGCGGTATTGGTGATTTCAGGTCTATACGTTTTATGCGTATGTTCCTCAGCGGTTTTACTGACAGTGTGATACTTCGTTTTGCTACGCTGGAACTTGGCCGCAACCAATGGCGTAACTACAATTACTCGCTGAATACACCCGGCGAGAACCTGCCACAGCAAAACCAGGGGCTTACTGATTTCACGGTAACATCTGTGAGCATTGAAGAGAATGGCTCCCGCTACCCGATACCTTATGTGATACCACCGGGCGTAAGTCGTCAGTTGACAACAGTTTCCGCAGGGCAGGCAATACAACTGAACGAGCAGGCATTGTCGCTGAAGGCATGTGCTTTGCAGGATGGTGATGCAAGGGCGGTATATAAGGAAGTGAATGTGGATATGCGGCAGTTTAGCTACCTGCGTATGTTTATGCATGCGGAATCAGTAGTAGGATCGGCGCCGATAAAAAATGCAGATATCGATGCCTTCATCCGCATAGGAAGTGACTTCACGGACAACTATTATGAATACGATATACCGTTGGCTATTACACAACCCGGCGTTTCATCATCCGATCTAATATGGCCGGCATCGAATGAAATGGACATTGTATTGCAGGACCTGGTGAATGCAAAACTGCAGCGTGACGCAAAAAGTTGGCCCACTTATGTTCCGTACTATACGAAGGATTCAAAGGGCAACACTATCGTTGTGATCGGTAACCCGAACATAGGCGGCGCAAAAGATATAATGCTGGGCATACTGAACCCTAAAAAAACAAACACAACACAGGGTGATGATGGACAAGCAAAGTGTGTGGAAGTGTGGTTTGATGAACTGAGGATGGCTGGTATAAATGACCATGCAGGGTATGCAGCGGCAGGCAAGGCGAGTATGCAACTGGCAGACCTGGGTAATGTAAACCTTTCGGGTAGTATGCATACTCCGGGTTATGGAAATATTGATCAGCAAATAGGGCAGCGCTCGCAGGATCAGTACTCGCAATACAACACTTCTACCAACCTTTCTTTGGGCAAGCTTATGCCACGCGAGTGGGGTGTGCAGTTGCCATTCTTTGCAGGATATACACAAAGCGTAAGCAATCCTAAATATGATCCTAATGATGAGGACGTATTGATCAGCTATGAAATGGGTAAAGCAAGATCAGCCGCTGCACGTGACTCTATAAAAAACGCAACACAGGATTTTACTTCGATTAAAAGCTTCAACTTCAGTAATGTAAAAATATTGGGCAACCCGAATAAGCCGAGTAAAAAAGTGCGTATGCCATGGAGCCTTAAGAACTTTGATCTG
>CAIJNJ010000039.1 GCA_903821975.1 uncultured Bacteroidota bacterium | reverse complement strand
GTTGAGGGACTCATCGGCACAGGTATGGCCCTACCTGCCACTGTGCAAGGAAGATGAGGAGCTGAAACAAATGATAAAGGGCGTTATTAACAGGCAGGTGAAATACATTCTGAAAGATCCATACGCCAATGCATTTTATAAGAACGAGCATAAGAAAGGCCCATGGCACGCAGACCATACGCAGATGCAACATGGCATACATGAGCGTAAGTGGGAGATAGACAGCCTGTGCTACCCGATAAGGCTGGCACATGGATACTGGAAAGAAACCGGGGATACGTCTCCTTTTGATGCACAGTGGGTTGCTGCCATGCAATTGGTAGTGAAAACTTTTAAAGAGCAGCAACGCACAGATAACCAGGGGCCATACAGTTTTATGCGGAAGACGGAATATGCTACCGATACGCAACCAATGGGTGGCTTTGGTTACCCTGTGAGGCCAAATGGCCTTATCTGCTCTGCGTTCCGGCCGAGTGATGATGCTACAGTATATCCTTACCTGGTGCCATCTAACTTTTTTGCATTTGCAAGTTTAGGCCAATTGCTGACCCTGGTAAAAGCGGCCAAACAAAACTTTGATACCGATAGCGTTGACGCCCTGATGACACAAATAGTGACCGGGCTTGATAACGATGCGAAAGTGAAGAACGGCAAATTCGGGACTGTGTTTGCATATGAAGTGAATGGTTTCGGTAGCATAAACCTGATGGATGATGCAAATGTTCCGTCCTTATTGTCATTAAGCTACCTGATCCCTGCCATGCATTCGGATGAGACCTATAAGAACACGAGGAAGTTTGTGCTTTCGCGGGAGAATCCATTTTTTTATAAGGGCAAGGCAGGTGAAGGGATAGGTGGCCCACATGTAGGGGCGGACTATATATGGCCTATCAGCATTATTATGCGGGGACTTACAAGCACGGATGATACAGAGATAAAAATGTGCCTTGATATGCTGCAACATTCACATGCGGGTACGGGCTTTATGCATGAGTCTTTTCACAAGGACGACGCCACAAAGTATACCCGTCCGTGGTTTGCCTGGGCCAATACTTTATTTGGTGAGTTTGTATGGAAAGTATACAGGGAGAAACCACATTTGCTTAGTTAATTTTGGATGTTATTCCCGGTTCTTTGTATCCATAATAATGGTTACGGGGCCGTCATTGACGAGGGCTACTTTCATATCAGCTCCAAATGTGCCCGTAGTGACAGGCTTGCCCAGTTTTTCAGATAGGGTAGTGACAAAATACTCATACAGCGGTATGGCCTGCTCCGGTCGGGCTGCTTTTATAAAGGATGGACGGTTACCTTTTTTATAGGATGCGTGCAGGGTAAACTGGCTTACTACCAGTATATCTCCGTCTATGTCTTTAATATCTTTATTCATTAGCCCGTTCTCGTCGCCAAATACGCGTAGCTGGGCTATTTTGCCGCTCAGCCAGTCGGCATCTCCCTGGGTGTCTTCGTTTTCTATGCCCAGTAATACCATAAATCCCTTGCCTATGGCCGATCTCAGGTCGCTATGAATGGTGACTCTGGCTGTGGAAACTCTTTGAATGACTGCTCTCATAACATTGTGCAAATCAGATAATATGCAAATGTGCAAATAATCTTATTACCTGCTAACATTTAATGCACGCTTTTGGCTTTTACTTTTTACTTTTGGAGATCAGATGCTGAACACGAACGATACCATTGTAGCCATATCCACCCCGCCCGGCGAGGGTGCAATAGGTGTGATACGCCTGAGCGGCAGCGATACAATTACCATTGCCGCAAAGATTTTTTCCGGGAAAGATCTTACAAAACAAAAAACACATACGCTCCATTTCGGGAAGATAATGGACGGAGCTACTGTAATAGATGAGGCGGTGGTGAGCCTTTACAAAGGGCCGAAGAGCTATACAGCAGAGGATGTGGCAGAGATCAGTTGCCATGGGTCTGATTATGTACTAAGGCAGGTGCTGGCGTTGTGTATGGCGAATGGAGCACGTATGGCGAAGCCGGGTGAATTTACGTTGCGGGCTTTCCTGAATGGCAGGCTGGACCTGACACAGGCAGAAGCCGTGGCCGACCTGATAGCCAGCCAGAGCGGTACCGCTCATAAAGCAGCAATACACAACCTGCGTGGTGGCTTTAGCGAAGACCTGAAGCAGATGCGTGAGCAACTGATACAATTCAGTGCGCTTATAGAACTGGAGCTTGACTTTAGCCAGGAAGACGTGGAATTTGCAGACCGCACAAAATTCTATGAGTTGATAGACCGGCTCATGAATGCCACGCAGCAGTTGGTACACTCTTTTCAGTTGGGTAATGTGATAAAGAACGGTGTGCGGGTGGCGATCATAGGCAAGCCAAATGCCGGCAAGAGCACACTGCTCAATGCGCTGCTAAATGAGGAGCGGGCCATAGTGAGTGATATAGCGGGCACAACAAGAGATACCATAGAAGAGACACTGAACATAAACGGAATATTATTCCGCTTGATAGATACTGCGGGTATACGTGAGCACAGCATGGATGTGATAGAGCTAAAAGGTATGGAGCGCAGTGTGGATGCTATGAACAAGGCCGATGTAGTGGTGTATCTTTTTGACCTGACAGATAGCGAACCAAATTCCAAATTCCAGGTTCCAAATTCCGGCAAGTACCTGCTGGTAGGTAACAAGGCAGATATAGCCCACCGGGAAAATATTAAGACAGTGTTTGAAAAGGAGGAAAATGTACTGTTTATCTCCGCAAAGAACAAGGAGAATATACACCAGCTTAAAGACGCGCTCTATGGCCTCGTGACGGCGGGTGAGATAAAGCAGGAAGGCACCATCATTACTAATGCACGGCATTACAGCGCACTGCAGGAGGTGCTTCGATCGCTGCATGATATAAAGGCCGGGCTGGACAATAACATCCCCGGCGATCTGATATCACTTGATATACGCCGGTGCCTGCATTACCTGGGCGAGATCACCGGGCAGATAACCAATGAAGATACCCTCGATTACATTTTCAGTAAATTTTGTATCGGGAAATAGATACCACAAAACAATCATGTAATATTTACGCAATAACAATATACATTCCTTTCCTGTAAAGGCTTTCAGCCATATACTATTTATGCTTGTTTTGTTTTATTAACTGTTTATTATGTAAACATTTGTACCCCAGTTGTACCTCAATTCCTATATTTGTACCTCATTTGTACCTCATTTTTTATTCGG